>JAITDM010000297.1 GCA_031282535.1 Oscillospiraceae bacterium | reverse complement strand
CATCGTGTTGGCGGAGACCGCGGAAGATGTAAATAATTGGAAGGAATTCCTGGCCCTGTCGATCGAAAATCCCGTCGCGGCGCTCGCGTACTACGAGGAGCACGAGGACGATGTCCGCGTGCCGGTGCTCTACAGCAACATCCACGCCGACGAGACAAACGGCGCGGACGCGCCGATGGACTTCGTGTGGGACGTCATCGAGGGCTACGACGCCCCGGTGCCGTACGACAACATCGAGAGCCTCACCGAGGTCGGCGAGGCGAAGATCGCCGCGCAGAGGAGTGCCAGAAGGCAGGCCACCTCGACGCTGATCGACGAGTGGACGACCTTCAAGGGCGGCATCACCCCGTCGGACAGCAGAGATTCGTCCGGGGCGATTTCTAAGGAGACGCTGGAGAGCTACTACAACATCGAAAGCAAAACCTTCGATTCGGACGCGATCCTGGACGACGTGTTCTTCATCGTCGTGCCGGAGGAGAATGTGGACGGCCGGACCCACAACACGCGGCAGGGCGGCGGCGGCGTCGACCTGAACCGCGACAATCTGTTCCAGACGCAGGCCGAGACGATCAACATGACCGACATGATCTCCGACTGGAACCCCGTGGCGTACATTGAGTTCCACGGCTTTGTGTCGAACTTCCAGGTCGAGCCCTGCTCGCCCCCGCACGAGCCCAACGTGGAGTACGACCTCTTTGCCGAGATGGCGGTGAAGGGCGGCGAGGCGTTCGGCGCGGCCGCCGTTGTGAACAACACCCGCTACAACAGCTACCAGATGCCGCTGCGCGACTATCTTGATATCACAAATAGTGGCCTCAGTTGGTCGGCCCCGTGGGACGACATGTCGACCAACTACACCCCGCAGTATTCGATGCTCCACGGCACGGTGGCCTACACCGTCGAGGTGCCCGCCTCGAACGAGGAGGGCAAGAAGGCGCTGGAGTACGGCATGATGGGTCACTCCACACAGGTGGCCGAGAACAAGGACGTCTATGTGGAAAACCTCGTCGCCGGGTTTAGGCGCGGCGTGGAGAATGAGGATCCCGATTCGGTCCGTCCGTGGTATGTGGACGTCGCCGACGTCCCCGGCGCCGAGGCGGATGTGTACCGTCCGCGTGACCCGGCCAACAACAACTTCTTCCCGGAATACTATGTCATCCCGCTGGACGACGCCAACCAGAGAAACCTCTCCGAGGCGTACCACATCAAGGACTTCTTCCTGCGCAACAACGTCCTGCTCTCCGTGCTGACCGAGGACGTCACGGTGGGCGGGGTCGCCTACAAGGCCGGCAGCCTGGTCGTCAACATGCACCAGGCCAAGCGCAACGTGGCCAACGGCACGCTGTACGACAGCGTCCTGATCACCACCTGGCCGACCCTCTATTCCGAGCCGACCACATCATTTGACAAGACCCGCGGCTTCGACTGCTACGAGATCCGCGTGCCCGGCGCGCTGGCCGGCAAGCTCGCGCCGGTGACGGAACCCGGCGGCGGCAAGAGCTGGTACGACGGAGAGGCCGGCGACGCCGTGGTGCTCGCGAACAACAGCGTCGCGGCGGTGAAGGCCGTGAACACCCTGCTCGACCAGGGCAGGACCGTCGGCTACATCACCGACGGCCCGTACAAGAGCAACTTCCTCATCTCCTACGAGGACTTCGTCGAAGTGCGCGACACGGAGGTCCTCCAGGCGTATGGCGTGAAGACACTGCCGGCCGCGCGCAAGATCGAAAAACCCACCGTCTACCTGACGGGCCGCCCGGCCGACGGCACAACCGGCTACATCCACCGCAGCCTCACAAGCGCGTACGGCTACAACTACAGCAAACAGGCCTTCCTCGACGAGATGGGCTTCACGGCGACCCGCGACCCCGCCGAGGCGGATGTGATCGTCGCGAACACAAACACGCAGCCCTATGAGCGCGACGCCGTGACCGACGCCATCACCTCCGGCGTGCCGGCGGTGATCATGGCGGCCCGGTCGTTCACGCTGAACATCGGCAGTCAGACGATAAGCCAGCTGTTTGGCGCCGTGAGCGGCGGCAGCACCACAGACTGCCTGACGACCGTCCAGTATGAGGCGGTGAGTCCGGTCACCGACAGCTACCGCGCCGCCGGCGACGACATCATGTACGGCTTCGGCGGCAACTACTTCGGCACGGTCCCCGAGGGGGCCAGCGTGCTGATCCGCAACACCACCGACACGCCGTTCGGCGGGTTCATCCGCCAGGCGAACCTCACGCCGTACCTGGGCGCGGTGGTCGCGCTGGAGTACAAGCAGACCGTCGGGAGCAGCACCTACGACCTCACGCTCTTTGCCAATACGCTGGTCAACAAGATGCACCAGAAGGACGACTACCGCTACGCCTCGAACGCGATCTACAGCAAGATGCTGGGCGGCGCGATCGGAGCGGACGACGTGCCCGTCATCGACGAGTACCACGGCAGCTTTGAGGTCACAGCGGACAAGGCGAACCGGGCCGTGACCGTCAAGGGTGTCGGGTATGAGCCGGACGTGCCGGTCTCTCTGTCGCTGCGCTACAACGCCGCCCCCACGGACGAGGCGAGCGACTACACCGTCGAGGCCCGGACAGACAAGCGCGGCCGCCTCAACTTCACATTCCCCGCGGCCGTCACGCAGGAGGAGTCCTGGCTGGGCGGGCACAGCTACTATGTGGCTGTGGACGACGATGTCCAATTCGGCCAGATCCACACGACGGTCGTCAAGGCGCATTCCTCGGCCCGCATCTCCCTGCGCATCAAGGGCAAGGCCAAGCTGAACTTCCTGGTCGACGGCGAGACCTACGAATTCGCCTCCGCGAACCCCAATATCGTGAAGGTGGATCAGACCGGCACGATCACGGCGCTCAGAGCCGGCACCACGCTCATCACGCTGCGCGCCCTCGACAACGGACTCACCCATCTTGTGACGGTGAGCGTCGGCTAAACAGACGACAGACGTAAAAACCGCCGCTTTGCGGCGAAAACCGCGCGCAGGAGGGGCGGGCCGGACAGGCCGCCCCTCCTGCGCGCAGCGCCCGGCCGATTGTGGCCGTCCGCCGCCCGCCGGCCGGCGTTTCCGCCCGGAAAACTGCGATTTTGGGCAGACGGCGCCCAAAAATGCCTTGACAGAGGCAGGCTTTCGATGATACACTCTAACGAGGGTTGCAGTTGCAACCCACAACCCAAATTCTTGTTTTTTGTTGCCGCTTCGCGGCAACGGTATTGGAATCAGAACGGAAAGACGGCAGCAAAGGCGCTGCGGGTGTGGTGCCTGCGGCGTTTTTCCGTAAAGCGCGCGAAAATAGCGCCAAAGACCGGCGTTTTTCGTCGGAGGCGGGATGCGGTTCGGGCGCGGGGGCTGTTTGACCGGGATTTTTGTGTGTACGAGGTAACAAACCATGGGCGATGTCATCAGCAGCTTTGGCAGTCTGGTTTTTGGCGACGCCGTGATGCGCCGGCGGCTGCCGAAAGAGGTCTACCGCTCCCTGAAGAGGACGATCGAGGCGCATACGCCGCTGGACCCGGCGGTGGCCAATGTCGTGGCCGCCGCGATGAAGAACTGGGCCTGCGAGCACGGCGCCACCCATTTTACCCATTGGTTCCAGCCCATGACGGGCGTCACGGCGGAAAAACACGACGCCTTCATCGCGCCGGACGGCGAGGGCCGGATCATCATGGAGTTCTCCGGCAAGGAGTTGGTGCGGGGCGAACCGGACGCCTCCAGTTTCCCGACGGGGGGGCTCCGGGCCACCTTCGAGGCGCGCGGGTACACCGCGTGGGACCCGACCTCCTACGCCTTCCTCAAGGGAAAGACACTGTACATCCCGACGGCGTTTTGTTCCTACGGCGGTGAAGCGCTGGACCAAAAGACGCCGCTGCTGCGGTCCATGCAGGCCATCGGCCGCGAGGCCAAACGGATTTTGGCCCTCTTCGGCGAGACGGATCCGGGGGATGTCACGCCCTGCGTCGGCGCCGAGCAGGAGTATTTTCTCGTCGACCGGGAGGTCTGGAACAAGAGGCCGGACCTTATCTACTGCGGCCGGACGCTGTTCGGCGCCCGCCCGTCCAAGGGGCAGGATCTGGACGACCACTACTTCGGCGCCATCAAACCCCGTGTGGCGGCGTTTATGCAGGAGCTGGACGAGGAGCTCTGGAAACTGGGCGTCTTGAGCAAGACGAAGCACAACGAGGTGGCGCCGGCCCAGCACGAATTCGCGCCGATTTTCGAGACCGTCAACATCGCCGTCGACCACAACCAGCTCACGATGGAGCTGATGAAGACGATCGCGGGCCGCCACGGCCTGGTCTGTCTGCTCCACGAAAAGCCCTTCGCCGGCGTCAACGGGAGCGGCAAACACAACAACTGGTCGCTCGGCACCGCGACGGGGGAAAACCTGCTGGACCCCGGCCGCACGCCGGCCAAAAACGCGCGTTTCCTGCTCTTTCTCCTCGCCGTCGTCAAAGCGGTGGACGAGCACCAGGATCTGCTGCGCATCTCCGTGGCCACCGCGGGCAATGACCACCGCCTGGGGGCCAACGAGGCGCCGCCCGCCATCATCTCGATCTTCCTGGGCGACGAACTCACGGAGATCCTCACCGCCGTCAGCGAGGGCACCCGCTACCACAGCCGCAGCCAGGTGCAGATGGCGATCGGCGTCGACACCCTGCCGCATTTCCCGCAGGACATGACCGACCGAAACCGCACGTCTCCCTTCGCGTTCACCGGCAACAAATTCGAGTTCCGCATGCTCGGCGCGCCGCTCTCGCTGGCGGGGCCGAACATCGTACTGAACACCATCGTCGCGGACGCGCTCGCCGGGTTCGCCGACGCGCTGGAGGGTGCGGAGGATTTCAGACAGGCGCTGGACGCGCTGGTGAAGGACACATTGCGCCGCCACGGGCGCATCATCTTCAACGGCAACAACTACGCGGGCGAATGGGTGGTCGAGGCGCAAAAACGCGGACTTTTGAACCTGGCCACGACGGTGGAGGCGCTGCCCCTGTTTGCCACGGAGGAGAACATCCGGCTCTTTGAGCGCCACGGGGTGCTCTCCCGGGCGGAGGTCGTCTCCCGCATGGAGATAACGCTGGAAAATTATGCCAAAACAATCCACATCGAGGCGCTGACGATGATCGACATGACGCGGCGCGAGGTGGTGCCGGCGGTGGTGCGGTACACAAAGCAGCTCACCGACAGCGTGCTCGCCAAGCGGAGCGTGGCCGCCGACCTGGACGACACGCTGGAGACGGAACTGCTGCGGCGGCTGACCGGGCTGGCCGGCTGTCTCTCGTCCCAGCTCGAAGAGCTGGAGGCCTCGGTGACCGGCGCCGGGCGCTACGCCGACAAGAAGGACGCCGCGTCTTATTACCAGGCCGAAGTTTTTTTCAACATGCAGACGCTGCGGGGCGTGGTGGACGAGATCGAGATGCTCACGGGCCGCGGCGACTGGCCTTTCCCCTCGTACGGCGAGATCCTGTTCAGCGTGGTCTGAACCCGCCGTGCAAAAGCGCGGAGAGATTTTTTGACAAAAGACTTGCGCGGCGGAGAAGGGCATGGTATAATAATATCCGCCTTAAAGACGGATGTAAGGGAAGGAAACCGCCATGAAACAAGGGATACACCCCCACTATGAGACGACGACCGTCCGCTGCGCCTGCGGCGAGACCTTTGAAACGGGCTCCACGAAGCAAAACATTCGCGTGGAAATTTGCTCAAAGTGCCACCCCTTTTACACCGGAAAGCAAAAGCTGGTGGACACGGGCGGCCGTGTGGATCGTTTCAACAAGAAATTCGGCCTCGGACAATGAGGATCGGACAAACCCACGCCTAAGGCGTGGGTTTGTCGCATAGGAATGATTCAGTCCGGCGCCGAAACCATCGATAAAAGAGGAGGAAAGCATATGTCATGGGCTTCTGTCGCGCAGTCCGACTTTTCCATCAATCCTTTCACGCTCATCGGGGACGAGTGGATGCTCGTCGCCGCCCGCGTCGGTGCGCGGTGCAACATGATGACCGCGAGCTGGGGCGGGTTTGGCGTCCTTTGGGGCCGGCCCGTGGCCACCGTGTACATCCGTCCGCAGCGCTACACGCGGGAATTCGTCGACGAGGCCAGCCACTTCAGCCTCTCCTTTTTTGACGAGTCCGGCCGCGCCGCGCTGAACCTGTGTGGGACCAAGAGCGGCCGCGACGTCGACAAGGCGGCGGAGGCGCACCTGACCGTCGAAAACGGCCCGCAGGACGTGCCGCTCTTTGCCGAGGCCAAGCTGGCCGTCGTCTGCCGCAAGCTCTACAAGGGGCGTTTCAAGCCGGAGCGTTTCCTGGAGCCGGCGCTTGTGGACGCCCACTACCCCGACGGGGATTTCCACCACCTGTACATTGGAGAGGTCGTCGCCCTGCTGCGCCAGGACGCGTGAGCGACGAGGCCTACCAGGTCCCGCGCGGGCCGGGCGAAGCCGCGTTTACGGAGCGCCGTTCCCGCTTCATCGGGCGGGTGTGTCCCGCGTGCGATGAGGACGAGGCGCTCGCCTTTTTGCAGGAGATCCGCGCCAGGCACTGGGACGCGACCCACAACGTGTACGCCTATCTTTTGCGCGAGGGGAGCCTCATGCGCTACTCGGACGACGGGGAGCCGCAGGGCACGGCGGGCCTGCCGGTGTTGGACGTGCTGCGCCGCGCCGGCGTGTACAACCTGATCTGCGTGGTCACCCGCTACTTCGGCGGGGTGCTGCTGGGCACGGGCGGCCTGGTGCGCGCTTACGCCCGCGCGGCCCGGGAGGCGCTGGACGCGGCGGGTCTCGCCACGATGCGGCGCTGGACGCGGCTGACGGTCGCCTGCCCCTATCCGCTGCTTGTGCCGGTGCGTCAGGAGATCGCCGCCGCGGGCGGCGTGGAGGAGTCTGTCGAGTACGCCGCCGACGTCTCGATCGCGCTTTGGATGCCGGCCCCGCTGGCCGGGGCTTTCATCGGGCGGATTGTGGATCTTTCGGCCGGGCGCGTCACGCCGGCGGCGGGCGAGGAGGCGTTTCGCGCCTTGCAGACGGAGGGAAGTCCATGACGGTGCGCGAATCGGTCGAGAGATGGGAGGCGGAGCGGCTTTCCGCCGGCGCCGTGCGCGCGGCGGAGAGCCGGGGGCGCGCGCAGCCGGAGGAGCCCTGCCCGCTCCGCACGGATTTTCAGCGGGACACGGACCGCATCGTACACACCAAAGCCTTCCGCCGTCTGATGCACAAGACGCAGGTGTTTTTGAACCCGGAGGGGGACCACTACCGCACCCGCATGACCCACACGCTGGAAGTCACCCGCGTGGCCCGCACGATGGCCCGCGCCCTGCACCTCAACGAGGACCTCTGCGAGGCCATCGGCCTCGGGCACGACCTGGGGCACACCCCGTTCGGGCACGCCGGCGAGGCGGCGCTGACGGCGCTGATGCCGGGCGGGTTTACCCATTACGCGCAGAGCCTGCGCGTCGTGGACCGTTTGGAGCGCGGCGGACAGGGCCTCAACCTGACGTGGGAGGTGCGCGACGGCATCGTCTGCCACTCCGGGCCCGTCCGGGCCCGGACGCTGGAGGGCCGGCTTGTCCACAAGGCCGACCGGATCGCTTACCTCAGCGCGGACATCGACGACGCGCTGCGCGCCGGCATCCTCACGCTGGAGGACATCCCGCGGCCGCTGCGCGCGCGGCTCGGCGATACGCTTTCGACGCGCATCAACGCCTTTGTGAGCGACCTCGTCGCACACAGCCGGGCGCGGGAGGACATCGCCCTCTCGCCGCCCATGGAGGAGGCGATGCGCGCGCTGCGGGCCTTTCTGTTTGAGCGGGTCTACAAGAACCCGGTGGCCAAGGGCGAGGAGACCAAGGCGCGCGATTTTTTGCAAAAACTCTTCGAATACTATGTTCGCCGCCCGGACGAACTGCCGCCGGACATGCGCGCGGCGGCCGAGATCGAGGGGCGGGAGCGGGCGGTGTGCGATTACATCGCCGGCATGACGGACCGCTTTGCCGTGGCCCGGTTTGAGGAGATCTTCGTACCGAAGGGCTGGCAGAGGACCTGACGGTCCGGACGACCGCGGTGCATAGCGGATTTCATTTATGGTAAATATATACATGGCGTACAGGCCGGCGACGGGGTGCGCGGGGCTGCGGTCCGGCCCGCGTCCGTGGGCGCCGGCGCCGTGACGGTGGTGATGGGATGGCCTTTCCGGACGTGTTTTTGGATGAACTCTTCGCCCGCACCGACATTGTGGAGCTCATCGCCCGGTATGTACCGCTGAAGCGGCAGGGGAGCGATTACAAGGGCCTCTGCCCGTTTCACAGCGAAAAGACGCCGTCGTTCACCGTCTCTCCGGACAAGCAGCTCTTCTATTGTTTCGGCTGCAGCACCGGCGGGGGCGCGCTGCAATTTGTCATGCGCGCGGAGAATTTGGACTTTGCGGGGGCGGTGCACTTTTTGGCCGACCGGGCCAATCTGCCCGTGCCGGAGGAGGGCGCCGACCGGGACGCGCGCCGGCGGCGCGACGCCGTTTACCAGTTGAACCGCGCGGCGGCGCGCTACTTTCACGAGACGCTGCTGTCCCCCGCCGGGGAAGCCGGGCAGGCGTACTGCCGGGCGCGCGGACTCTCCCGGGGCGCTGTCACCCGCTTCGGGATCGGCTACGCGCCCGACCGCTGGGAGGACCTCGTCCGGGCGATGACGGAGGCCGGTTTTACCAAATCCGATCTGCTGGAGGCCGGGCTCGTGGTGCGCAACAAGACGGGCGGGCTGTACGACCGGTTTCGCGGCCGGCTCATGTTTCCCATCGTCGACTTGCGCCGGCAGGTGGTCGGTTTCGGCGGCCGCGTGCTGGACGGGTCGGCGCCCAAGTATCTGAACAGTCCGGACACGCCGGTGTTCTCGAAGAGCCGTCAGCTCTTTGCCCTAAATATGGCAAAAAATACCAAGCAGGGCCGGCTGATTTTGGCCGAGGGATATATGGACGTCGTCTCCCTGCACCAGGCGGGGTTTGACTGCGCCGTGGCTTCGCTGGGCACCGCGCTGACCGACGCGCAGGCGCTGCTGCTCGCCAAGTACACGAAAGAAGTGGTGCTCGCCTACGACATGGACAGCGCCGGGCAGAGCGCCGCGCGCCGCGCGATCGAACTGTTGGGGCAGTCCGGGGTGGCTGTCAAGGTGCTTCGCCTGCGGGACGCAAAGGACCCGGACGAGTTCCTCCGCCGCTACGGGCGGGAGGCGCTGGCCGCGTTGCTGGCCGGGTCCGAAACACAGACGGAGTACCGCCTGAGCACGCTGGCGGCGCGCTTCGACCTGGCGGACGACGAGGGACGGCTGGCGTTCTGCCGCGAGGCCGCGGTGCTGCTGGCCGCGCTGCCGGGCGCCGCCGAGCGGGACGTCTACACCCGCCGCGCCGCCGAGATGTGCCGGGTGTCGT
>JAITDM010000211.1 GCA_031282535.1 Oscillospiraceae bacterium | reverse complement strand
TATTTTTATTGCGGAGAAATGATGACAAAAGCCTGGCTCATCAATGAAATCGTCAAAATTACTTCGGAACAGAGCCTCCTGTGCAATATCGTTTCGCTCCCTCAAAACACTTCGGGTTGAATTGTGTACGCAGTGCGTTCACAATTCAACCCGAAGTGTTTGTTTTATCACATCGGTCGTTAAGTTTATCAACCGGTGGTCGAGGTGACAGGACTTGAACCTGCGGCTTCGTGCTCCCAAAGCACGCGCTCTGCCAAACTGAGCTACACCTCGGCAAAATTGTCGGACACACAAAAACATTATACACAGGATATGGGCAAAAGTCAATTATGGTAAATTTTTACTTTTCCCGCGCGACGCCGCGCCGCGCGCGGCCGTCCGGCGCTTGGCTCTCCGGCGGCGTCGCCTCCCTCCCCCCTTGACAGCCGCCCCTGTCCGTGCTAGGCTTTTAACAAATCTGTCAATTGAGCAACTTGCTCCGAAAAGCCCGGAAAGGAAGAAAAAACGATGCCATCGCGCAAAAAGAGGTTTTTCAGCCTGTTGTCGGCCGTGTGCCTTGCCCTGACGCTGCCGCTGACGGCGCTCGCGGCCGAGACGCAAACGCAGGCGCCTGCGCGGGCGCTGTCCGCACAGGCGGCGGACGGCGCCCGCGAGGAGACGCTGGCCAACGCCCTCGCCTATATTTTTGCCCATGTGCCCGAGCCGGCTTTCGGAACGGAGTGGTCCGTGCTGGCCCTGGCGCGCGCCGAATACCCGGCGCCGGACTACTACAGCAGGTATTTTGACAAAATCGCCGCCTATGTCCGGCAAAACGGGAGCGCCCGGCTGGACCGCAGCCGGGTGACGGAAAACGCGCGCCTGATCCTGGCGCTGTCCTCACTCGGCCTCGACGCCACGGACGTGGGCGGATACAACCTGCTCACCCCCATGGCCGACCTCTCCTTCATCACCCGGCAGGGCCTCAACGGCCCGGTGTTCGCCTTGCTCGCGCTGGATACAAACGCATACGAGATCCCGGCGGACGACAGCGCCGCCGACCCGGCCACGCGCGAAAAAATCATCGACTACATCTTACATAGAGAGATCCAGCGGGACACGGACAAGGCGGGCGGCTTCGCGCTCTCCGGCTCCGCCCCCGACCCGGATATGACGGGCATGGTGCTGCAGGCCCTGGCACCGTACCGGAACCAACCGCCTGTCGCCGCGGCGATCGACCGCGCGCTGGCGGCGCTCTCTGGCATACAGGAGGACGACGGCGGTTTCTCCTTCCGGGGCGCCGCCAACGCCGAAAGCATCTCCCAGGTCGTCGTCGCCCTGACCGCGCTCGGCATCGACCCCGCGGCGGACCCCCGCTTCGTCAAGAAAAACGGCGACCCGATCACCGCGCTGCTGCGCTTCGCCGTGGACGGCGGCGGTTTCAGACACACCCGGACGGGCGAGGTCAACGGCATGGCGACCGACCAGGGGGCATACGCCCTGGCGGCCTACGACCGGTTTCGCAACGGAAAAAACAGCTTGTATGATATGCGGGACGCCTTCGGCTCTCCGGACCCGCCGTCCACGGGGACGACCGCGCCCGGGACGCCGACGGACGACCCAACACGCAGCACGCAACAGGGCGCCCTCCCGTTTGACGACGTGACGGCGGCGGACTGGTTCTACGAGGCGGTCACGTACATGCAGTCCACCGGCCTGATGCGGGGCACCGGCGCCGCGAAGTTTGCGCCGAACGCCTCCCTGACCCGCGCAATGTTCGTGACCATCCTCCACCGCCGTGAAGATGAGCCCGCCGCCGCGGGCCCGGCGGCGTTTCCCGATGTGACAGACGGCCGGTGGTACACGGCCGCCGCCGCCTGGGCCGGCGCGGCCGGGCTTGTGTCCGGGTACGGCGACGGCCGGTTCGGCCCGGACGACGACGTGACCCGCGAACAGGTCGCGGTGATCCTGTATCACTATGCGGCCTGGAAAGATCTCGACACGAGCGCGGCCGCGGACCTCGCGGGCTGCGCCGACGCGGACAGCGTGTCCGGCTGGGCGCTGCCCGCCGTGCGGTGGGCGGTGGCCAAGGGTCTGCTGACCGGCCGCGCGGCGGGGATGCTGGCCCCCAAAAGCACCGCCACCCGCGCCGAGGTGGCGGTCCTGCTGATGCGGTTTTTCACACTGTCCGCCTAAGGGCGTGTGCAACCCCGTGCCCGGCACAGCGCCGGACCTTTGGATGGAGGCGTGATGATCTCAATGTGGAAGAAGCCGCTGCTCCTGTGGTGCGCCGCGGCCTGCCTGCTCGCCGCCTGGTTCTGGGGCGGCGGCTATGCGCGCCGGGACGGCGCGGCGCCGCCCCCCACACCGGACGCCGTCGACCGGGCGGCCCCGGCGCCGTCCGACGCGGCGGAGACCCCGGCGCCGGCCGCGACGGCGGCGGCACATGCAGGCGGCAGCGCGCCCACCCCGGCGGCGCCCATCGAAACGCCGGAGACACCGCTCCTGCCGACCGCGCCGCCGGGTACATCCGACCCCCCGGCCGCAGCCGCGCACCGACCGACAGATCCGCCGGCCATGTCCCCGGCGCCGCCGTCCGACCCGGCCGCAGCGCCGGCCGCGGTCCAGGACCCATACCTCACCGATCCCGTGCCGGCGGACAAGCCCCCGCCCGTGGAGCCGCAGGCGGCGACGCCCGGCGGGAATACTTACACCTGCACTCTCTCCGTACGCTGCGACACCCTGTTGGACAACCTGGCGTCCCTGGACCCGGAAAAACACGAACTTGTCCCCGCAGACGGCGTGATCTTCCCCGCGACGGCCGTCACATTCTCCGAAGGCGAAAACGCGTTCACCCTTCTCCAGCGCGAGATGCGGCGCGCGCGGATCCATCTGGAATTCGTCCACACGCCGCTCTACAACTCGGCCTATATCGAGGGCATTCACAACCTCTACGAATTCGACGCGGGCGAGCTGTCCGGCTGGATGTACAGCGTCAACGGCTGGTTCCCGAACTACGGCTGTTCCCGCTATCTGCTGCAGGACGGCGACGCGGTGGCGTTTGTCTACACCTGCGACCTCGGCCGCGACGTGGGCGGGGGGGACGTTGGATTGAGAATTGAGAATTGAGAATGGAGAATTGAGAATTAGGTGACGTCGCACAGGAAAGGTACCCGCAGGTGTAGGGGACGCTGCCCACAGCGTCCCGCGCGGTAACGCCGTACAGGAATTGAGATGTGCCCGTATGAGAGACGCTTTTTCGTCCTATCACCCCGCCGTGAACATGCTGTACTTCGCGCTGGTGATCGTGTTCGCCATGGTGTTCATGCACCCCGTCTGCCTCGTCTTGTCGTTTGCCTGCGCGTTTTCGTACGCCGTGTATCTGAACGGCAGACGGGCCCTGACATTCGCCCTGGCAGGCATGCTCCCCATGCTGCTGACCGCGGCGCTGATCAATCCCGCTTTCAACCACCGGGGCGGCACGATTCTGGGCTATCTGTCGAGCGGCAATCCGCTGACGCTGGAGTCGCTCGTCTACGGCGCCGCCGCGGCGCTCATGCTCGTCACGGTCGTGTCGTGGTTTTCCTGTTATCACGCCGTTATGACCTCGGACAAATTCGTCTACCTGTTCGGGCGGATCATCCCCGCCCTGTCCCTGGCCTTGTCCATGGCGCTGCGCTTTGTGCCGCGCTTTCGGGCCCAGATCAAGGTCGTCGCCCGCGCGCAGGCGTGTCTCGGACGGGGCGTCGCCCGCGGCGGCCCGCTCCGGAGAGCCCGGCACGGCTTTCGCATTCTCTCCATCATGGTCACCTGGGCGCTGGAAAACGCGATCGAAACCGCCGACAGCATGAAGAGCCGCGGGTACGGCCTGCCGGGCCGCACGGCATTCTCCCTGTACCGTTTCGACGGGCGGGATCTGCGCGCGCTCCTCTTTTTGGCCGCCGCCGGCGCGTACATCATCGCCGGCGCCGCGGCGGGCGGATTGTATTTTCGCTACTTCCCCACCCTGAGGGGCGCGTGGGGCGGCGGTCACACGCTCAGCCTGTTTGCGGTCTATCTCGCGTTCGGCGCGACGCCGCTCGTCATCAACATCCGGGAGGATCGAATGTGGAAAGCTATCGCATCGAAAATCTGACCTTCACCTACCCGGAACGTACGCGGCCCGCCTTGGACGGGATCGGCGCCGCGATCGAACAGGGTTCGTTCGTCGCCCTCACCGGGCCGTCCGGCAGCGGCAAAACGACGCTGCTGCGACAGCTCAAACCCACGCTGGCCCCGCACGGCGTCAAAAGCGGCGTGATCCGGTTCGAGGGCGCGGCGCTCGACAGCCTGCCCCGGCGGACCCAATGTGCAAAGATCGGCTTCGTCATGCAAAATCCGGACAACCAGATTGTCACCGACAAGGTGTGGCACGAGTTGGCGTTCGGGCTGGAGAGCCTCGGCTGCGACACGCAGACCATCCGCCTGCGCGTGGCGGAGATGGCGTCGTTCTTCGGCATTCAGACCTGGTTTCACAGACGCGTGGACGAACTGTCCGGCGGACAAAAACAGATCCTCAACCTCGCGTCTATCATGGCCATGCAACCCTCCGTTTTGCTCCTCGACGAACCGACCGGTCAGCTCGACCCCATCGCGGCATCGGAGTTTCTGTCGCTCGTGGGGCGGATCAACCGCACGCTCGGCGTGACCGTGCTCCTCACCGAACACCGTTTGGAGGAGGTGTTCCCGCTGTCCGACCGTGTGCTTGTCATGGACGGCGGACGCATCCTCTGCGACGGGACGCCGGCCCGCGTGGGGCAGACCCTGTTGCGCCTCCGCCGCCGCGACCTTTTTCTCGCCATGCCGACGGCCATGCGCGTGTGGGCCGCCATGGCGGGCCCTCCCCCCTGCCCCGTGACGGTG
>JAITDM010000276.1 GCA_031282535.1 Oscillospiraceae bacterium | reverse complement strand
ATTGATCGCCCAAGGGGGTGAGCAAGCGGCCATTGAGCATCCCATCACCGTCTCCGCACCGGCCTATACGTACTGGACCAACACGGAGGCGGCCGATCCCGGCGGGCCGGGTACCGTCTATAGCGGCAGCAACGCATTCGCGAACAGCGACTCCTACAAATACATCAAAATCACCCCGCCGGATATCAGCGCCGACTTCACCGACCCGAATTTCAAAGCGGAGGTGTATGCCGCGACCGGCAAAACCGCGCCGGAGCCGATCTATGACGCCGACGTATTGAAAATCACAGCACTCAATGTATCCGGCAAAGACATCCAAAATATGGAAGGCTTGTCGCACTTCGCCAACCTGACGCGGTTGGATTGCAAAAACAACCGGCTCACGGCGATGCCCGCCTTGCCAGCCGGCCTGAAGGAGATCGACTGTTCTCAAAACCGGCTGACCGGGCTCGATGTGAGCGCCTTGACATCCCTGACATCCCTCAACTGCGCCCGCAACTACATGGCGGACGCATCCGCCGTCACGGGATTTGCCGGCGCGTGGGACGGTGAAAAATTTGTCTTTGCCCCGCAGTATCTGCCCGCCCGCACCGTGACCTTCGACCCGAACGGCGGCACTGTCCCCACCCCGGCCGCGCCGACTGGAACAGACGGCACATTGGCCTCCCTGCCGACACCATCGAGGGATAACTACCAGTTCGACGGCTGGTTCACAGACAAGAGCGGCGGCACAAAGATCGAGACCGACACCGTATTTACCGCCGACGCCACGGTTTACGCGCACTGGACATACAAGGGCAATCCAGGCAGCGGCAATTCAGGCGGCGGCAATCCAAGCGGCGGCAATCCAAGCGGCGGCAATCCAAGCGGCGGCAATCCGGGCACATCCCAGCCGGTCGAAGTCGTACCACCCGCCGAGTCGCCCTTGGCAGAGGGTTCGGAGGGCTGGCGCAACCCCTACAAGGACGTGGCCGACGCCGATTGGTTCTACGGCGCGGTACAGTTCGTCGCCGAGCGCGGCCTGATGAACGGCACGGCCGCCGACAGATTCACCCCTGGCGCCACCATGACCCGCGCCATGCTGGTGACCACGCTGTACCGGCTGGAGGGCAGCCCGGCGGTGAGCGGAAGCAGCCCCTTCCCGGATGTCAAAGACGGGGCCTGGTACGCCGACGCCATTCTCTGGGCCAGCCAAAACCACGTGGTGGACGGCTACACAAGCGGCGCCTTTGGTCCGGACGACGTCGTCACCCGCGAGCAGACCGTGACGATTTTGTACCGTTACGCCCAGAGCAAAGGGCGGGACGTCAGCGCGGCGGCGGACCTGTCCCGGTACGGCGATGCGGGGCAGATTTCCGGTTGGGCGCTGGACGCCATGAAATGGGCCGTCGCGGCCGAGATCGTGCAGGGCCGGACAGCCGGCGCCGTCGCGCCCAAGGGCACATCCACCCGCGCCGAGACAGCCACACTCTTCAAACGATACGTTGACAATTGAGAATTGAGAATTCGCTCTTCATAGCCCGGTGTTTGCTGTAATGAAAACGGCCCGGAACCGATTTGAGCCTTGTGGCTGCTTCGGTTCCGGGTCGTTTGTCATTGCAGGAAGAAAAAACAATGATCGAATGGATAGATGGGAAATTCTCCATTCTCCATTCTCAATTCTCCATTATTTCGCCGTTGGGTATTTCGGACGGGCGCGGTAGGTGGTGTGGAGCCATTTGTGGGCGTTGTGGCTGCCCGGCTTGCCGTCCATCACCTCGTCGTAGAGATGCTTCACCAGCGGGTTCTCGTGGCTCTTGCGCAGCGGCATGTGCTTGTCCTGCTCATAGAGCGCGGCCGCGCGGCGCTCGCGTAGGCTGACGAAGTTGCGGACCACGGCCGGCTGAATCGGCTGGCCGCCGCCGTTGATGCAGCCGCCGGGGCAGGCCATCATCTCGACAATGTCGTAGGAAGCCTCGCCGGACTTGATCCGGTCCAGCAGCCGGCGGCAGTTGGACAGCCCCGAGGCGACGGCGGCGTGCACGGTCTTCCCGTTCAGCGTAAAGGAGGCCTCTTTGATGCCCTCCATGCCCCTGACCTCCATGAAGTCCAGACTCCGCAGAGGCTGACCGGTCACGAGCTCCGCCACCGTCCGCAGCGCCGCCTCCATGACGCCGCCGCTGGCGCCGAAGATGGTGCCGGCGCCGGTGGAGATGCCAAATGCGGGGTCAAAGTCCTCGTCGGGCAGGTGCGGGAAGTACATGCCGGTGCGGGAGATCATGCGGGCCAGCTCGCGCGTCGTGAGGGCCACGTCGATGTCGTACAGGCCGGGCACCGCCTGCTGGTCCTCCCGGCGGATCTCAAACTTCTTCGCGGTGCAGGGCATGATGCCCACCGTGAAGATGTCGGCGGGGTCGAGATTCATCTTTTTGGCGTAGTAGGTCTTCATCATCGCGCCGAACATCTGCTGCGGCGATTTGCAGGTGGAGAGATTCGGAATGAACTCCGGGTAGTACTGCTCGCAAAAACGGATCCACCCGGGGCTGCACGAGGTGATGAGCGGCAGGTCGTGGCCCGATTCGAGCCGCTTTAAGAATTCGGCACCCTCCTCCATGATCGTGAGATCCGCCGTCACATCGACGTCAAACACGCCGTCGAAACCGATGCGCCGGAGCGCCGCCACCATCTTGCCCTGGACATTGCTGCCGATGTGCATCTTGAAGGCCTCGCCCAGCGTCACGCGGATCGAGGGCGCCACACCCACGACGACATGCTTCTTCGGGTCGGCGAGCGCAGACCAGACCTTTTCGGTGTCGTCCTTCTCGGTGAGTGCGCCGGTGGGGCAGACCGTGATGCACTGGCCGCAGGAGACGCAGGCGGTCTCGTCCAGATTGCGGTCGAAGGCGCAGGAGATGTGTGTCTCGAACCCCCGGTCGTTGGGGCCGATGACGGCCACGGACTGGGCGTTTTTGCAGACGGCCACGCAGCGGCGGCAGAGGATGCACTTGGAGTTGTCGCGCACGAGATGCAGCGAGGAGTTCTCGATCTGCGGATGCATGTTGTCGGAGTGAAAGCGCACCTCCTGGATGCCGAAGTCGCTGGCCAGCTTCTGCAGCTCACAGTTTTGGTTGCGCAAGCAGGTCAGACAGTCCATCCGGTGGTTCGAGAGGATGAGCTCCAGCGTGTTCTTCCGAGCCCGGATCACGGCGCCGGTGTTTGTGAACACCTCCATGCCCTCCGACACCGGGTAGACACAGGCGGCGATCAGGGAACGGGCGCCCTTGACCTCCACCACACAGATGCGGCAGGCGCCGATGGCGTTGATGTTGCGCATATAACACAGCGTGGGAATCTCAATGCCCACGAGACGCGCGGCCTCCAAAATGGTGGCGGTCTTGGGAGCCTCCACCTCGATGTTGTTGATTTTCAGCTTGACGGTGTCCATGACGGGCGCGCTCCTTTCCTAGCGAGTCTTTGGGGTCACTCCTTGACAATGGCCGAGAATTTGCATTTTTCCAGGCAGGCGCCGCACTTGATGCACTTGTCTTGATCGATGACATGGACTTCCTTGACCTTGCCGGAGATGGCGGAGACCGGGCAGACGCGCGCGCAGGCCGTACAGCCGCGGCAGTTCTCCAAAATGTTGTAGCGCATCAGGGCCTTGCAGACGTGGGCCGGGCATTTGCGGTCGCGCACATGGGCCTCGTACTCGTGCCGGAAGTGGCGGAGCGTGGAGAGCACCGGGTTGGGCGCCGTCTGGCCCAGGCCGCACAGAGAGCTGCCCTTGATGTGGTAACAGAGTTCCTCCATCAGGTCGAGGTCCTCCATCGTCCCCTGACCATTGGTTATTTTTTCCAATATCTGGTAAAGTCGCTTGGTGCCGATGCGGCAGGGGGTGCATTTGCCGCAGGACTCGTCCACCGTGAAGTCGAGGAAGTACTTCGCGATGTCGACCATGCAGTTGTCCTCGTCCATGACGATGAGACCGCCGGAGCCCATCATGGAGCCTATCTCTATCAGGTTGTCGTAATCGATGGGGACGTCGATCTTTTCGGCGGGTATGCAGCCGCCCGAGGGGCCGCCCGTCTGCGCCGCCTTGAACTTCTTGCCGTTCGGCACGCCGCCGCCTATCTCCTCGACGATCTCCCTGAGCGTCGTGCCCATCGGTATCTCGACGAGGCCCGTGTTGTTGATCTTGCCGCCGAGCGCGAATACCTTCGTGCCTTTGCTCCGCTCTGTGCCCATCGACGCGAACCATTCGGCGCCGAGCAGGATGATG
>JAITDM010000272.1 GCA_031282535.1 Oscillospiraceae bacterium | reverse complement strand
CATTGACTGTTTGAAAAGAGGAGGCGCATGCCCATGAGTACCGGCATCACCATCGGAGAGATTCAGAAGCTGCTCAACGCCAGGCTGCTGTGCGGAGAGGCCATGTTGGACACGGAGGTACATTCCGCCTGCGGGGCGGACCTTATGAGCGACGTCTTGGCGTTTGTCAAGGAGCAGTCCGTTCTGCTCACGGGGCTTTTGAATTTGCAGGTGGTCCGTACGGCCGAGATGATGGACATGAAATGCATCGTATTTGTGCGCGGCAAGGTGCCGGACGAGGCGATCCTGACGCTGGCCGGGGCCCGCGGCATCGCCGTGATGAGCACGGATTACCGCATGTACAGCGCCTGCGGACGCCTGTACGCCGCCGGACTCGTCGGATTGGAGTGAACCATGCCGGACATTGTGAGACTCCACTACGACGTGGACGGGGACAACTTCATGGCGGCCGGCGAGGCGTCCTCCACCGTGAAAAACGTGTTGAAGCGGCTGGGGATCGGCGAGGACATGGTGCGCCGGGCGGCCATTTGCCTGTACGAGGGCGAGATCAACATGGTCATCCACGCAAATGGCGGCACCATCGACGTCTCGGTGTCCCCGCAGACGATCGAGATGGTGCTGAAGGACCAGGGCGAGGGGATTCCCGACATCGAGCAGGCCATGCAGGAGGGCTTTTCCACCGCCAGCGACCGCGTGCGGGACCTCGGGTTCGGCGCGGGGATGGGGCTGCCCAACATGCGGCGTTACGCCGATTCTTTGGAGGTCAGCAGCGAGCCGGGCCAGGGCACCCGCGTGGTCATGACGCTGAACATCGCGCCGGCGTGACGCGCGGGAGGGCAGGGGGCGTTGCCCTCAGCGTCCCGCCGTGACACGCGGCGTGACGATATCCGGCGCGGCGCCGGCGACAGGGGAGAGGGCCGTATGTCTATATGGCACAGTGTGACACTGATCCGCGACAAATGCAAAGGCTGCACCACCTGCATCAAACACTGCCCCACAGAGGCCATCCGTGTCCGCCGCGGCAAGGCCGTCATTGTGGACGAGCGGTGCGTCGACTGCGGGCGGTGTATTCAGGTCTGTCCGCACCACGCCAAGCGCGCGGTGTGCGACAGCTTTGACAAGCTCGGGGACTTCGCCTACAACGTGGCCCTGCCGGCGCCCTCGCTGTACGGGCAGTTTCACAACCTGGACGACGTCAACATCGTGCTGGAGGCGTTCACAAAGATCGGGTTCGACCAGGTCTTTGAGGTGTCCGCCGCCGCCGAGATGATCTCCGACGCGACCCGCCGCCGGATGCGGAGCGAGGAGAGGCTGCCGCGTCCGGTCATTTCGAGCGCGTGCCCGGCGGCCGTGCGCATCATCTGCCAGCGCTTCCCCCGGCTGATCGGCCACCTGGCCAACCATGTCGCGCCGGTCGACTTGGCCGCCATGCTGGCCCGGCGGGCGGCCGTCCGCGAGACGGGGCTGCCCCCGGAGAAAATCGGCGTCTTTTTCATCACCCCGTGCCCGGCCAAGGCGACCGCCGTGACAAACCCGGTGGGGCTCTCCCACCCGGTCATGGACGGCGCGCTGGCCATGTCGGAGGTCTACCTGCGCCTGCTGCCCGCCATGAAGAAGGTGGAAAATCCGCCCCAGATCGCCACCTCCGGCATCATGGGCATCGGCTGGGCCACCTCGGGCGGGGAGAGCGCGGCGCTGCTGGGGGAGAGCTACATCGCGGTCGACGGCATCGAGAACATCATCAAGGTGCTGGAGGACGTGGAGGACGGCAAACTGCCGGACGTCGAGTTTTTGGAGCTGGGCGCCTGTACGCAGGGCTGCGTCGGCGGATGTCTCACGGTGGAAAACCCGTTCGCCGCCAAGGCGCGCGTCAAGCAGCTGATGAAATTTTTGCCGGTGTCGCGCAGCCGCATGACCGGCGAGATCGAGACCCTGTCGTACATGGACACGACTCTCTCCCATGTGCCGGTGTGGCAGTTCGACACCGACATGACGACGGCGATGGAAAAGCACGCCCGCATCGAGACCCTGCGGGAGCGGCTGCCGGGGCTGGACTGCGCCTCGTGCGGCGCGCCCTCCTGCCGGAGCCTGGCCGAGGATGTGGTGATGGGCTTTGCCAGCGAGGAGGACTGCATCTTCCGGATGCGGGAGCGCATGATGTATCTCTCCGGCACCGGCGACGCCGAACAGTACCTGCCCCCGCCGTTTCGGGAACAAAAAAAATGAGCGCCCGACGCGCCGGACACGGCGCGCGAGTGCTTTTTACGCCTGTTTGCACAACGATGCCGTGATTTCTGCCGGATGCGGTGGTGTGCGGCGGGCGGTACACATCGACCCGGGCGCGGTGCGGCCGGGCCCGGGAGGTGGTTTGGATGACCGTTGCGGAATTGGCCGCGCGCCTGGACGCCAAGGTCCTGTGCGGGGCGGAGACGGCGCTCGAACGCGCCGTGCAGGGGGCCTATGCGGGCGACCTGCTCAGTTGGGTGATGGGCCGCGCGCGGGCGGGCATGGTGTGGGTCACCATCATGTCGAACATGAACGTGGCCGCCGTGGCGCTGCTGGCGGACGTATCCTGCGTCGTGCTGTCCGAAAACGTCGCGCCGGACGAGGCGCTGTTGGCGCGCGCGGTCCGCGAGGGGTTGGTGCTGCTCTCCGCGCCGCTGTCCACATACGACGTGTGCTGGCGCATTCGCGAGGGACTTGCCGATGCGGCTGTTTTATGATCTTCACATCCACTCCTGCCTGTCCCCCTGCGGCGATACGGACATGACGCCCGGCAACATCGCGGGCATGGCCGCGCTCTGCGGCCTGCAGATCATCGCGCTGTCGGACCACAACACCTGCCGCAACACGCCGGCCTTCGCGGCGTGCGCCGCGAAGGCCGGCGTGCTGGCGCTGCCGGCCATGGAGTTGACGACGCGGGAGGAGATCCACGTGCTCTGCCTCCTGCCGACGCTGCCGGCCGCCGCGGCGTTTTCCGACTATGTCTACCGGCGCCTGCCGGACATCCGCAACGACGAGGCGATCTTTGGGGCGCAGATCGTGATGGACGCGGAGGACACCGTCGTCGGACGGGAACCCCGTCTGCTCACTTCGGCCGCCGACATCGGGATCTACGACACGGCGGCTCTGGTTGCGTCGTACGGCGGCGTGGCCCTGCCCGCCCATGTGGACCGCCCCTCGTTTTCGCTGTTTGCGAACCTCGGTTTCTTCGACCCCGCCATGGGCTTCACCGCCGTGGAGATCTCCCCCTACACCGAGCCGGCGGCTTTCCGCCGCACGCACCCGGGGCTTGAGGGCCTCGTGACGGTGCAAAACTCCGACGCGCACGAGCTTGGGTGCATCCAGGACGCCGCGCGCGCGCTGGACATCCCGGAGAGGACGCCCCAGGCGGTGATCGCGGCGCTGCGGCGCGGGGCGCCCGGCGGCCCGGCGCCGCGATGAGAGCCGACAAAATTCGGCCGGCGGCGCGAAATTTTGAATCCGGGATTGCCAATAATGAGAATTTGCGGTACACTGAGAAGAGAGGGTGGTGTCTGAATGGAACTTGCACAGATCGCACAGGAGATTCTCACAGAGACAGGCGTGCTGCAGAGCGGGCATTTCCGTCTGACGTCCGGGCGGCATTCCGACCGGTACATGCAGTGCGCCCGCCTGTTTGAATACCCGGACAAGGCGGAGATTTTGTGCCGGGAGCTGGCGGGCCTGTTTGCGGACAGGCAGATCGACTGTGTCGTCGGCCCGGCGGTGGGCGCCGTACAGATGGCCTTCGAGGTCAGCCGTCACTTGCACTGCCGCAACATGTTCGCCGAGCGCGAAAACGGCGCCATGACCTTCCGGCGCGGTTTCTTCCTCCCGTCCGGCGCCAAGGTGCTGGTCGTGGAGGACACGATCACCACCGGGGGGTCGGTGCGGGAGGTCATCGAGCTGGTCCGCGGCCAGGGCGGCGTCGTGGTCGGCGTGGGCGCCATTGTCGACAGGAGCGG
>JAITDM010000184.1 GCA_031282535.1 Oscillospiraceae bacterium | reverse complement strand
ACAGTAGCATTTACAGTAGCATTTACAGTAGCATTTACAGTAGCATTTACAGTAGCATTTACAGTAGCATTTACAGTAGCATTGGCATTGTTTTCCAGCTGTTGTTTCAGGTGGTCATAATAATAGTTTTTGTTAAACAGCGTGACTCTGAACAGTGAGTCTGAGACATAAAACTTCGGTTGAAGCGGGAAACCTTCATACTCGCCAATAATGCGCCGGATGCCGGAGGTATAGTTCTCGATGTAGTCAAGTTTGTCGAGGGCTTTGACCAATATCGGGTTGCGCTTTGCATTTGCCCCGTTCAATATTTCCTCAATGGACAGCCCCTCTGGCGTGCCGCCGGGGGAATAGATTTCAATGCGGTCATCAAATACGAAAACGCGGATGTCTGCAGACAGGGTCAGGTCACGGTGGCAATAGCAGTTCAAAACAGCCTCTCTGACTGCCTTGGCGGGATAATCAGAAAGGACTGTACGCTGGGGATTTCCGGTGATAACATTGCGCTCCCTGACTACAAGCTTCATGTAGTCCATCACCTTGTCGATTTGCTCGGCAATAGAGCCAGTGTATTCTTTCTTGTCGAGGAAGGTATCGACTTTCAGCCCTTCAAAAACAGCGATTTTCGTCACAAAGGGATTGGACTCACTGAGGATAAGCCCTGCATTGTTGTAGTTCTCTCCCGGCTTGCGTATCTCTAAGCCGAAATCATCAAAGGCAATCCCACGCTCGGCAAGCCTTTTCGTGATGTATGAGAAGTCAAGCGTGTCATAGGCTGTCACTTGCCGTTCATAATGGTGCGCTACGTCGGCAATCATCATACGCTTGATTTCATCATCGCTCGCCCGGCGTTTTGTGCTGCCAACCCTTATCCAGACCCCTTTTGGGTTGAAACCCTCGCCATCTTTGTAGTAATACGGGCGGTGAACGCCTGCGCTGACCTGAATCGTCATTGGAACGGTTGTCGGGTCAACAAATACCAAGCCAATTACTTCAGGGGTAAAAGCGTTGGTTATCCAGTTTGCCAGCTTTTCCTCCCATGCCTTGTAAGCCGAGTATTGCTCATTAGCCGACGAAACTTCGACAGGCGAACCGTTGTCATTCGCACCGAGATAGATTGTGCCGCCTGTCCTGCTGTTTAGGAACGATACAATCTCAGCTTTCAGCTCGTTTTTCGGTGGAAACTCTGATTTGTATTCCTCGTAGCTATGTTCTATTTTCATAGCTTGTCTCTCTCGTTCTTCCTTGAATTTTATACAGACCATTATATTCGCTTTCTGGCGGATGGTCAAGGAGAATTTTGTAGAACCCAAGTATCTTTCTTCCTCACCCCCGCGAAAACCCGGCCATTTTTGCGAACCGCTTCGCGAGGGTGGCGGCCGAGATTTGGGAGAGGTAGACCCGGGCGCCGCCGTCGCGCTGGCAGAGGACGAACGAGGCCGGCAGATCGGCAGAGGCCGCCTCGATGCGGCCCTCCCGTTCCGCCCTGGTCAAAAACTGCTTCGTCAGCCGCGACTGCGACGTGATCTCCAGGTCGAACACCCCGATCACCGCGGCGTGCGGCACCACGACGTTGCTGCCCAAATGAAGATACATCTCCGCCCCTCCTGCCTTACCCGTCCCCGGCATCTCCCGTCGCCCCCGGCGGCTATCAGTCTGCCGCATGGTCACGCGGTCGCTGCGATCTCCGTCCCCGGCGGTGCGGCGTCCTCGCCGCCGCCGTCCGTACCTTGTCGCCATGAAGTGGCAACAAAAAACAAAAATTTGGGTTGTGGGTTGCAGGGGCAACCCACGTTAGCCTGTTATCTGTTCCCTGATCCGTCGTCATCTGCCGTAACCCGGCCGGCTTCCACCAGCAGATTTTTCCCCTCCGGGAGCCCCGTCGTGCGGCCCGGTTCACAGCAGGTGATGATCACCTGCCCGCCCTCCAGCCGGTGCAGGATGAAGTCCTGCCGGCGGCCGTCCAGCTCGGAGAGCACGTCGTCCAGCAGCAGCACCGGCGGTTCGCCCAGCTCCTCTCGGAAGATGTCCCGTTCGGCCAGTTTCAGGGCCAGCGCCGCCGTGCGGGACTGGCCCTGGGACCCGAAGGCGCGCATCGGCACGCCGTCCAGCAGCAGCTCGATGTCGTCCCGGTGCGGTCCGACCAGACAGCGCGCCGCCGCCCGTTCGGCCTCCGCCCGTTCCTCCATCAGCGCGAGCAGCCCGGCCGCCAGCGCCTCCTCCGGATCGTCCGGGCCCAGACCGCCGTGCGTCACATAGCGCAGCGACAACGCCTCCCGCCCGCCGGAGATAGCCCCGTGCAGGGCCGCCGCCGCCGGCGTGACCCGGGCGGCGAAGTCCATGCGGTATCGGGTGAGCGCCGCCCCCGCGGCCGCCAGCCGGCTGTTGAACACCGGCAGCGCGTCCGGCAGCGCCGTGCCCGGACGGCTGTCGCGCAGCAGGCGCGTCTTGTGCCCGTACAGCCGGACGTATTCGCTGAGCGCCGTCAGGTAGCGCGGGCGGAGCTGGCAGAGCGCCAGGTCCAAAAACCGCCGTCTAGACGCCGCGCCGGCGCGGACGATGTCCAGATCCTCCGGCCCGAAGAACACGCAGGGCAGCCGGCCCACCAGCTCCCGGGGCGAGGACAGTTTGACGCCGTTTGCGAACAGCACCCGGCGGGCGCCGGCGGAAAAGCGCGCCTCCAGCGTCTGCGCGCGGCGGCCGGAGACGATGTGCGCCGTCAACGCCGCCGCCGCCGCCCCGAACCGGATCAGCTCCTGCTCCCGCCGGGCCCGGAAACTCTTGCCGCCGCCGAAGTAAAACACGGCCTCCAGCAGGTTGGATTTTCCTTGGGCGTTGTCCCCCGTCACCACGTTGACATGGGGCGAGAAGGAAACCGTCTGGGTGGTCAGGTTGCGAAAGTCCCGCAGGTCCAGCCGCGCGATGTACATCGTCAGTCGGCGCGCAGCCGCACCGGCAGCACCATGTAAAAATACGCGTCGCCCTCGTCCGGCATCAGTACGCAGGGCGCCAGCGGGCTCATCAGCTTCAGCCGGAAGTGTTCCCCCGGCAGCACATGCAAGGCGTCCAGCAGGTAACGGTGGTTGAACCCGATCTCAAAGCCGGCGCCCGGCAGCGTGCCGGTCACCTCGGCCTCGCACGCGTCGGCGGCAAACCCCAGGGAGGTCCGGCAGGACAGATCCACGCCGTCCGGACGGATCAGCAGCCGCACCGGGTTCTTGATCTTCTCGTTGATCAGCAGGCTCACGCGTTCGAGGCCGGCCGTAAACGCCCGGATGTTCAGCCGCACGTCGATGGGCAGCGACTCGGGCATGGCCGTCTTGTAGTTTAAAAATTCTCCCTCCAGCAACCGCGTGACCAGGACCGTATCCCCCAGCAAAAACGAGATGTGCCGGCCGCCCAGCACGAGCTTCACCGTCTCGTCCTCCTTGTCGGAGAGCAGCCGCTCGACCTCGCGCAGCGCGGCGCCGGGCACGACGAAGCTGCCCCAAAGACCGCCCTCCGTCGCCTCGCGCCGCAGCGCCAGCCGGTAGCCGTCCACCGAGACGACGACAAGTTTTCCGTCTCCCCAGTTGAACTGGGACCCGGTGTGGATGATTTTGTTTTCATTTTCGGAGACCGCGAAGATCGTCTCGTGGATCATCCCGCGCAGCAGGGCCTGGGGCAGGGCGGCCGCCTGCTCCTCCGACACCGTCGGCAGTTCCGGATACGACGCGCCGTCCAGACAGGAGGCAATGTCGAAGACCGTCTGGCCGCAGCGGATGTTCATCACCAGTTTGTCCCGCAGATCGAACGTCACGACGTCGTCCGGGAGTTTGCGCACGATCTCGCCCAGCAGGCGCGCGCCGATGACGACGCTGCCTGTCCGTTCTACGGTCACGTCCAGTTCCGCGCGGATGCCGACCTCCAAGTTAAACCCGGTCAGGCACAGCCGGTCGCCGGCTTCGAGCAGGATGCCCTCCAGCGCGGCGATGCTGCTGCGGGATGGAACGATGCGGGATACATTGGAAATCGCGGCCAGCAGGAGCGCTTTCTCACAGGAAAATTTCACAAACGCCCCTCCTCTCTCAAAAGATGGATCTCCGGCGCGCGCCGCCGGAAGGGAATGATTTTCTTGTTCTATTCCAGAAGAGAAAAGAATATACTAGTACGATGGCATAGGAGGCGGTAGTCCGGGGGACAGTGGATAACCGCCTCAAACGCCTGCGGCAAAGGGCGTGCGCGCCGCACAGCCGTGGGGGACAGTTTTGGGACATCCGACCCGTCCGCGGGGGACACCGCCCCCATCCCCCTGTGCGCCCCCGTTATCCCCATCCCCTATCCCCCGGACAGTGGGGATAGGGGAATTGAGAATTGAGAATGGAGAATTGAGAATTGGGGGACGATGTTTCCTGGATGTGGAAGAGTAGAATGGAAAAATTGTGGAAAATTCTCAACTCTCAATTCTCAATTGTTATCATCTGCTTTTGATGTTTTCTACGATGGTCTGTAAGTCGCGGGCGAAGGCGGGGTCGGAGGATTTTTGCTGCTCCACCCGTTCGCAGCCGTGGCTGATGGTCGTGTGGTCGCGTTTGAAGAACTTCCCAATGTCGTGGAGAGAGCGGTCCGTCAGCAGACGGCAGAGGTACATGGCGGCCTGCCGGGCGGTGACCAGGTCGGCCCGCCGGTTCGCGCTGAGAATCAGCGCCGGGTCCAGGGCGTAGTAGCTGCAGACTTCCTCCAAAATCAGCTGCGGCGTGGGCGCCAGGCCCGGACTCTCGCGCACGATGTCGGAGATCGCGCGCTTCGCGCTCTCGAGGTCGAGGGTGCTGTGCATGAGATCCCGATAGGCCAGCATCTTTTTGACGGTGCCCTCCAGTTGGCGCACGTTGGCGGTGATCGTGTTGGCGATGTACTCGGCCACGTCCTCCGACACCGTGAGACCGAGGCGCGCGGCTTTGGCGTTCACGATGGCCATGCGCGTCTCGAAGTCGGGGGGTTGGATGTCGGCGATGAGCCCCCACTCGAAGCGGGAGCGCAGCCGGTCCTCCAGCCGGTTCATGTCCTTAGGCGGTCGGTCGGAGGTGAGGACGATCTGGTGTCCGGACTCGTACAGGGCGTTGAAGGTATAGAAAAATTCCTCCTGGGAGAAGTCCTTGCCGGCGATGAACTGGATGTCGTCCACGAGCAGGACGTCCAGTTTGCGGTAGGTCTCGTGAAATTCGTAGTTCTTCCCGACCCGGATGGCGGTGACAAGTTCGCTTGTGAACTGTTCCCCGGTGACATAGTGAATCGTGAAGGACGGGTAGAGTTGGCTGATGCGGTCCATGACGGCGTACAGCAGGTGCGTCTTGCCGAGGCCGGAGCCTCCGTAGATGAACAGGGGGTTGTAGGCCTTGGCCGGCGCGTCTGCGACGGCCTGCGCCGCCGCGTGGGCAAACTTGTTCGAGGACCCGACGACGAAGCGGTCGAAGGTGAAGAGATTTTGTTCGGAGGTCTCTTCGGAGAGATGTTCCCGCCGGCGGTATTCCTCCAGCTCCTCCTCGGTGAGGATCTCCACCAGCACGGGTCCGCCCTGCAGCCCCTCTAAAATGTCCCGGATGCGGTCGAGGTAGCGGCGCTGGACAATGTCCCGCTTGAAGGCGGGCGGCGTGTATAGGACAAAGTGTTCCGGCGTGCTCTTGAGGATCTGCATGTCCTCGAACCACGTGCGCAGCACGGTCCGGGAGTTGTCCCGGGCCAGTTCCGCCAGGATGTGGTTCCAGAGCTCTTCCTGCGTATACATGGAAAAATCCCCTTATACGGCGGGCGCGCGCGGGCGGCGTCCCTCTTCAGGACGCCGCGGCGGTGTATCTGTGACGGCCCCGCTCCCATTCTATATAGTGTATCGCATTTTCACAGCCCGGTCAAGGTTTCAGATCTACCGGGGCGGGGATTGACGTGAACAGTGTCGTGTCAGTTTTTTCCAGATTCAGACATGACGACCCAGCGGCCGCTGCTGCGGGATCCTTCGCGTGTCAGAAAGCCCTTTTCTCTCAGGGAGCGGACAATGGATTGTGCGGTTCGAATGGATTTATCAATCTCGTCCGCGATGTTCCTGTGGGTGGCCGCAGGATGTTCTTTCAGAAAATCCAAGACGCGGCGTTCGGTTGCGGTACAGTTCAAGCCGCAATTCAAGCCGCAATTTTTGCGGCTTGAATTTGCACTTTGCGCTTTGCCGATTTGCGCGTCGAAGGAAGGGGCCTCGTCCGGCGGTACAAAGATCTGAAACACGTTGTCGTCAGTCAGCTGCAGATCCTTGCCGGATTCGAACGTCACAACCCAGCGGCCGCTGTTGCGGGCACCTTCGCGTGTCAGCAAATCCTTTTCTCGCAGGGAACGAACAACGGATTGCGCCGTTCGAACGGATTTATCAATCTCGTCCGCGATGTTCCTGTGGGTGGCCGCAGGATGTTCTTTCAGAAAATCCAAGACGCGGCGTTCGGTTGCGGTACAGCTTAAAGCGCAGTTCAAACCGCAATTTTTGCGGTTTGAATTTGCACCTTGCGCTTTGCCGATTTGCGCGTCGAAGGAGTAGGCGTCGTCCAGCGGGACGATGATCCGAAACACGTCGCCGTCGATCAGCCGCGGTTCCTTGCCCGAATACAGCTTGCCGTAGCGGTAGAGGTTCCGCACGCCGGAGCCGAGCTCGTCGGCCAGCCAGATGTTGCGGAAAAAGGCCGCGATGATCGGGTTCTTCGGGTTCGGCCTGAAGTTGTCCGGCGTGATCAGGTCGCCCGTCTCGGCGCGGTTGGCGTTCGCGGTGTACATCTGGTCTGAAATCTGCGCGTATCCATCAGCGTTGGCCTCCCGGGACATCGGCAGTCCGATGTTTTGGCTTGGGGCCCGGCTTGGCCTTGCCCGTGCGCGTCGGCTTGGGCGCGTCCTCCG
>JAITDM010000150.1 GCA_031282535.1 Oscillospiraceae bacterium | reverse complement strand
CGGCGCGGCGGGTCCGTCTCACAGCAGCGCGTTGCGCGCCGACAGCGTGTCGGGGTGGATCGTCCGGCGCTCGGCCAGCAGCAGCCGTATCGTCAGGTCCAGGCCCCGCAGCAGCGCCGCGTTTAGGTCCTCGTAGCACAAATCGCGCAGGGCGCGCACCTCCGGGAACGCGCGCGTGGCGTCCACATAGTCCGCGAGGTATAAAATTTTCTCCAGCAGCGTCATCCCCGCCCGGCCCGTCGTGTGCCAGCGCACGGCGTCGCACACCGCCTCTTCCATGCCGAATTCAAAGCGGGCCACGGCGGCGCCGGTGACGGCGTGCATCAGCTTGTGCTCCCCTCGTTCCCACGATTGTGTCACTATATCATACTTTGCGCACAATTTCAACTGTTCCGCCGGCGCCAGCCCTTTTGTCACGTCGTGCAGCAGCGCCGCCCGGGCCGCCTGCCCGCGGTCGGCGCCCCAGCGCAGCGCCAGCGTATCGATCTCCTGCGCAACGCCCAGCACATGGAGCCGGCGGCGCCGGTCCGTGCGGGCCAACACCGCCGCGCGCAGCGCCGTCAGGTCGCTTGGCATGCGTACAGCCCCCTCGCCCGGATGTAGTCAAATACGCCGGCCGGCAGCAGCGCCGCCCCCTCGCCGCTCGCCAGCTGCGCGCGCAGCGCGGACGAGGAGACCTCGACGGGCGTGTGCGGCACAATGTCCACCGCGGCGTCAAAACGGTGCGCCAAAAACGCGGCCGTCTCCGCCACCGCCCGCTCCTGCCCGGCGGCGCGGACCAGTACGGCGACGCGGGCCAGCGCAAAGATCTCCTCCGGCCGCCGCCATGTGGGCAGCGTCAAAAACATGTCCGCCCCCACGATGAGCCACAGCCGCCCGGACGGCGCCGCCGCGCGCAGATGCCGCAGCGTGTCCGCCGTGTAGCTGACCTCCGGCCGGCTGAGCTCCCAGTCGGAGACCGCCACCCCCGGCAGCGAGGCGAAGGCGAGGCGCGCCATCACGAGGCGGTCCTCCGGCGACGCCCGGGTCCGGTCCTTGTGCGGCGGCCGGCCGGCCGGCATGACAAGGATCCGCGCCGGCGCCAGCGCCGGCGTCACGGTCTCCAGCAGGCACACATGGCCCAGGTGCGGCGGGTCGAACGTGCCGCCGAAGAGTCCGACGTCTCCCGTCATGGCGCCGGCGTCCACTGCCGCAGCAGCGCCCGGACGGCGCGGCCCCGGTGGGAGATCCTGTTCTTCTCGTCGTCCGGCAGTTCGGCCATTGTTTTTCCATATTTTGGTAAATAAAACAGTGGGTCGTAGCCAAACCCGCCCGCGCCGCACGGCGCCGCGGCAATCTCCCCTTCGCACACGCCCTCGGCGGTGAGCGACCGCCCGTCGGGGAAGAGACAGACCAGCGCGCAGACAAAGTGCGCGGCGCGGTCCGTGCGCCCCGCAAGCGCCGCCAGCAGCCGCTCGTTGCGGTCCGCGGCGGAGAGGCCCGCCCCCCCGTAGCGGGCCGAGAGAACCCCCGGCGCGCCGCCCAGCGCGGCCACTTCGAGCCCCGAGTCGTCCGCCAGCGCGGGCAGGCCCGTGAGCGCCAGCGCCGCCTCGGCCTTGAGGCGGGCGTTGGCGGCAAACGTGCCGCCTGTCTCGTCGGGGGCAAAGGCGGCGCCAAACTCCGCGGGCAGGCGCAGCCGCACGCCCAGCGGCGCGAGCAGCGATTCCATCTCGCGCCGCTTGCCCGGATTTCCGGTGGCGAGCACCCACTCCATCAGTCCACCCCCAGCAGCGCCTCGACAAACGCGCGCGGCTCAAACGGCATCAGGTCGTCCAGCTGCTCCCCCACGCCGACGTACTTGACCGGCACCTGCAGCGCGTCGGCCACGGCGACGACGATGCCGCCCTTGGCCGTGCCGTCGAGTTTGGTGAGCACCAGCCCCGTGAGCCCGGCGGCGGCGGCGAATTCCCGCGCCTGCGAGAGTCCGTTTTGTCCGGTGGTCGCGTCGAGCACCAGCAGCGTCTCCCGGTCGGCGCCGGGCAGCTCCCGGTCGATGACCCGGCTGATCTTCGCCAGTTCGTTCATCAGATTTTGCTTGTTGTGCAGGCGCCCCGCCGTGTCGCAGAGCACCGCGTCGCAGCCGCGCGCGCGCGCCGCGGCGAGCGCGTCAAACACGACGGCGGCCGGGTCCGCCCCCTCGTGCTGGCGGACGATGTCCGCGCCGGCGCGCTCGGCCCAGATGGCGAGCTGTTCCGCCGCCGCCGCGCGGAAGGTGTCCCCCGCGCACAGCAGCACACGGCGGCCCGCGGCGGCCAGATGCCCCGCCAGTTTTCCGATCGTGGTGGTCTTCCCCACCCCGTTGACGCCGATGACCAGCACCACCGACGGTTTGGTCCCCAGATGCAGCGACGCATCCCCCACCGACAGCCGCGCCGTCAAGATCTCGATCAGCGCGGCACGCACGGCCTCCGGGCCTTTCAGCGACTCCTGCCGGCAGCGCGCCCGCAGCGTCTCCACGGCGCCGGCCGCCGCGGCCACGCCGAGGTCCGCCAAAATCAGCGCCTCCTCCAGCTCCTCAAAAAACGCCTCGTCCGTGCGGGAAAAGCCGGTGAACAGGCCGCCCAGCGTGCCCCCCACCGCCTGTCTCGTCTTGGAGAGGCCCTGTTTAATTTTGTCAAAAAATCCCATTTTCTTCTCCCCAACGTGAGTTGCCCCTGCAACCCAAATTCTTGTTTTTTGTTGCCGCTTCGCGGCAACAAGGTACTAATTGAGACTGATGCCCAGTGAGGCTTCGGCGTCCTGCAGGCGCATGGAGAGGATTTTGGAGACGCCCTCCTCCTGCGTCGTCACGCCGTAGAGCATGTCCGCCGCCTCCATGGTGCCGCGCCGGTGCGTGATGACGACAAACTGAATGTCCCCGGCCAGCCGCCGCAGATACGCCGCGAAACGGGCGACGTTGATGTCGTCGAGGTCGTGGTCCACCTCGTCGAGCACGCAGAACGGGGCCGGACGCACTTTGAAGATGGAAAAATAGAGCGCGATGGCCACGAGCGACTTCTCCCCGCCCGAGAGGAGCGAGATGGAGCGCATCTTCTTGCCGGGCGGCTGCGCGTGGATCTCCACCCCGCAGAGCAGCGCGTCCTCCGGATCCTCCAGCGAGAGGCGGGCGTCGCCGCCGCCAAAGATCTCGCGGAACGTCCTTGTGAAGTGCTCGCCGATGAGCGTGAACTGTTCGAGGAAGATCTCCCGCATCCGTCCGGTCAGGTCCCCGATGATCGTCAGGAGGTCGGCCCGGGCCGCCTCCGCGTCGTTTCGCTGCTCGGTCAGGTATTCGTACCGGGTGGACACCCGGTCGTATTCGTCGATGGCGCCGAGGTTGGGCGCCCCCAGCGCGCGGATCGCGTTTCGCAGCTCGCCCGCCCGGCGGTTGGCCTTGGCGGTCCCGCCCGGCAGCGGCATCCTAAGCGCCACCGCCGCGCTGTGCGTGAGCCCGTAGTTGTCCCACAGCCGGTCCATGATGGACTTCTCCTCCGCCTCGCCCGCCACCTTCTTGGCCTCGAGGCGGGAACGCTCCCGCTCCATCTTCATGTTTTCGTCGTTTTGCTCTCTCACCTGTTTGTCACATCGCACGCGGCGCCCCTCCAGTGTCTGGCGCGCCTCGTACAGGCCGGCGATCACCGCGCGCCGCTCCTCCGCGCGCGCCAGCAGCGCGCGCGCTTCGGCCCGGGCGTCGTCGATCTCCTCCGATGGTTTCTCGGAATCCCCGGCGAGCGCGCCCGTTTCCGTCTCCGGGAATCTCTACGAAACCGGCGCTACGGTGACGATCTCCTGGACGCCGGCCGCCGGCGCATCGCGCTACAACGTCTATAAATTGCAGGGCGGGC
>JAITDM010000083.1 GCA_031282535.1 Oscillospiraceae bacterium | reverse complement strand
ACAAACAAAAAATTCTCAATTCTCAATTCTCAATTCTCCATTGTCTGCGCTTGGCCCCAGAAATTCGATCCCCGCGCGGGAGGTCACATAGTCCTCCGTCCGGCCGAAAAACACCTGCGTGTGCTGGAGCTGTAAGATGTGGCTCGCGTCCCGCACCGCGCTGCGGACGTCGTGGGAGACCATGATGATGGTGAGCCCCGCGCCGTTTAACGATTTGATCAGCCGGTAGAGCTCCCCGGTCATCACCGGGTCCAGCCCGGCGACCGGCTCGTCGAGCAGCAGCAGCGTCTTTGTGGCGCAGAGGGCGCGGGCCAGCCGCACCCGCTGCTGCTGGCCGCCGGAGAGCTCGCGGTAACAGTGGCTGCGCAGCGCCGTGAGCCCGAGCCGCTCCATGTTGGCCTCCGCGTCCGCCTTGTCCCGCCGGGTGTAAAACGGGCGCAGGCCGCGGCGGGACAGACAGCCGGAGAGGACGACCTCGTACACGCTGGCCGGGAAGTCCTTCTGCACGGCGGTCTGCTGCGGCAGGTAGCCGATCTCGTCCGACCGAAGGCCGTCACCCATCAGGACGCTCCCGGCCTGCGGAGCCTTCAGCCGCAGGAGCCCCTGTATGAGCGTGCTCTTGCCGGAGCCGTTTTCTCCGACCACGCAGAGATAGTCCCCGCGGTGGACGGAAAAACACAGGCCGCTGACGGCGGTCTTGCCCTCGTAGCCAAACGAGGCGTCCTGACAGGTGATCAGTGCCATCTTAGCCCAAAGCCTCCTTCAACGTGTCCACATTTTCCCACATCACGTCCAAATACCCGACGCCGTTTGTGAAGTCCGTCTTGGAGATGTTGTGCGCCGCGTGGAGAAGACGCACCTGCGCGCCGGTGGCCTCGCTGATGGCCTCCGCCATCTTCTCGTTCGAGAGCTCGATGTGGAAGACGACCGGGATCTGTTCCGCGTTGATCTTGTCGATCAAAAAGGCCACGGTCGCCGCGCTCGGCTCCGTCTCGGTGGAGCAGCCGGGGAAGGCGGCGAAGTAGTCGAGGCCGTAGGCGTCCACAAAATAGCGGAACGGGAACCGGTCGCCGAGGACGATCGTCTTGCGCCGCGCGCCGGCCACCACCTCCTGGAAGGCGGCGTCGAGCTTGTCGAGCTCGGCCAGGTACGACGCCGTGTTTTGCCGGTAGGTGTCGGCGTTCGCGGCGTCCTCTTCGCAGAACGCGTCGGAGATCTTTTGTACGATCAGCTTGGCGTTCCGCGGAGATGTCCAGACATGTTCGTCGTACTCGGGGCCCTCCTCTTCCTCATGGTCCTCGTGGTCCTCTTCGTCTTCGTGGTCCTCGTGGTCCTCGTCTTCCTCCCCGTCCTCATGGTCGTGTTCGTCGTCTTCCATGCCTTCGACGATCTCTTCCTCCACCACCTCGACGCAGTCCATCAGCGTGATGATCTTCATGCGGCTCACGTCCATCGACGAGAGCACGTCGTCCACCCAGGCGTCGGAGTCGCCGCCGACGTAGAGAAATACGTCGCAGTTTTGCACCTGGATGGTGTCCTGCGGCGTCGGCTCGAAGGAGTGGCTCTCGGCGGCGGGCGGCAGGAGCATGGACACGTCGGCCTTGTCGCCCACGACCACGCGCGCGAAGTCGAAGGGCGCGAACGTCGTGGCGACCACGCTCAGCCGACCGTCGTTTTCGTTTTCGCCGCCGGTGTTCCCGGCGGGCGCCCCGGTCGGGGCGCAGCCGGCCGCCCCCGCGGCCAGGATGAGACCCGCGAGGGCACAGGCGATCCATCGTTTCATGGCAAAAAAACCTCCCTATGTTCTGTCTTGGATGCAAAAAAACAGGGAGCGCTCACGCCGGGCGGCCGGACGGCGTCGCCGTCGGCCGCGGGCGCGGCTATCCCTTTGGGAGGTTTTTAGTTGTTGCACCTGACCTTCAGGTGCACGGGGCTGACGCGGCCCTCGGGGGCCGCGGGCGTTTTCCAGACGGCGTGGACGGCGTGCAGCCAAACGACAACCAGCCACACGGCGATCGCCGCCGTGCAGAGCTGGTTCAGCCACTGCCCCAGCACCTGCGCGCAGACCGCGCAGCACCCGCCGGGGCCCTTGTGGTCGTGGTTGTGCGTCAGCACAAAGACCGCCGAGGAGACGACCGCCGCCGCCACGCAGAAGCACAGCAGCAGTGCGAGGACTCTGGCGCGCGGCGTGTACCGCCGTGTCCCGCTGTGCATCGCCGCGCCCCCTCCCCAAACCGATCGTCCGTCGAAAATCGCTTTCATTGTAGCAGGGACGCCCGGGAAAGTCAATGGGTCCCGTTTGGGCCGGGTGTTCCATCGGGCGCCCCGTCAGGCGTCCGCGTCCGCGCCGCCCACGATGTCCCGCAGCGTCAGACAAGACACGGAGCCGTCCCGCGCGGCCAGTGCCAGCAGGTCCTCCGTAAAGCCGGATTTGGAGAACAGATAGGTGTGGCAGGCGGCGTTTGGTTTCGGCGGGCGGAACTTCCCGGTGAGGCTGCGATATTCCGGCAGATCCAGCGCGGCGTTTCGAAACTTGCATTCGCCGATGAGATAGTTGTCCGCGTCGCGGTCGACGGCCATCACGTCGATCTCGGTCTCATAGGTCTCGCGCCGGCCGGACACGGTGCGCTGCGCCTTGCCCCACCAGCGGCCGAGCTTTGTGAAGCGGAAAGGCAGCTCGTTTGTCCGGTTTTTGTGCCGCAAATAGGCGCGGCAAATGTCCTCAAACGCCAAAGACGCGAACGCGTCCAATTGCGGCTGGACGACGTACCGATAGATGCCGTCCGCATCGCCGGTCTCCAGTTCCGAGAGGTTGGGGAAGACGAAGTGGAACCAGAACCGGAAGAAGTGGTCGGTCAGTCGGTAGAGGCCGCGTGAGGACGCCGCCTTTTCCTTCGTGCCGGAGAGCACGGAAAATTCCCGCGTGACGATCTCCAGTTCCATGAGGTTCTTCAAATAGACGCTGATCTTGGCTTTGTCGATCTGCGTCTTGCCGTGGATGTCGCCAAGCTGTGTATTGCCCAGGGCGACGGCTTCCAAGAGGGTGTTGTACAGCGCGGTTTCCCGCAATTCCTGGCGGGTGAAGAACTCGATCTCGCTGTAAAGGACGCTGCCTTTGGTCAGTATGTGCCGCCGGATGTTGTCGCCCAGCGGCAGGCCGGGGTCAAACTGCCGCAGATAGTGGGGGATCCCGCCGAGCGCCGCGTAGGCCAGCACTTTGTCCGTGTCCGAGTAGGCGGGGAAGAACTTGACCGCGTCGTAAAAGGGCATCGCCGTCATCTTGTAGATGCCGGTCGCCCGCCCATACAGCGGGTTTTTTTCACTGAGCAGCTTCTTTTCGATGAAGCTCATGGCGCTGCCGCACAGGATCAGCATGACGTCCTGCGCTTTCAGCGTTTCATCCCAAAGGTTTTGCAAGAGGGAGGGGATCGCAGCGTTCCCCCTGCACATATAGGGGAACTCGTCGAGGATCAGCAGCTTCTTCCCCCCGGCCGCGGGCAGGTCCGCGACGCTGCCCAGGGCGGTTTCCCAGTTCGCAAACGCGCGGACATACCGCGCGGCCGGCACGCCCGCTTTCAAAACGCGCTCAGAAAAGGCCCGGAGCTGTTCCGCGTCCGCCACCTCGCGGCAGGCGTAGAACACATGGGCTTTGTCCCGGCAAAACATCCGCAGCGTCTCCGTTTTGCCCACGCGCCGGCGGCCGTACAGCACAACCAGCTGCCCGCCCGGCGCCTCGTACCGCTCCTGTAAAAACGTGAGCTCCGCGTCCCTGCCGACAAACATAGAATCGCCTCTTTTCAAATCAGGATTATACAAATCGTGATTTGAAAAAATTATACTCCCTTTTTTGCGCCCGGTCAAGCGGGGGATCCCGGACAGCCGAACATCTCTGGCGGGGCAACGCGCGCCGCCCGGCGCGCGGCGGGTTACGACCCTTCGGCGATACGGGCGCCGCGACGCTTGTGCCAGAACACGACGGCCAGGGAGAACAGGATGTAAACCAGGGCGGTGAGAGCCCGTGCCGGCAGCTCGTCCTTGACGGGCCAGGAGCCGCTCAGCGAATTCAGCGCACAGTGGATCAGCACGCACAAAAACACGCTGCCGCTCACGCGCCGCACGGCGGCCAGCCCGAAGGAGAATCCGACCACGGTGATGAAGAACCGTACGAAATCCACCTCCGACTGTCCCGTGCCCTCGATGAACCACAGCGGCAGGTGCCACAGCGTCCAGACGACGGCCGTGATGCAGGTCGCCGGCAGGAAGGGCATTTTCTTTTCGAGTCCGGGCTGGAGCACGCCGCGCCAGCCGAGCTCCTCGGAACCGCCGCTGAAGAAGAATACGGGGATGGCGATCAGGGTGAGGTAGGGCGGTATGGGCCCGGAACCGCCGCTGGCGTCGAGGCCCGGCGGGGTCGCCATGTCGAGGCCGCCGATCATGGCGGGGACGACGAAGCAGAGGGCGACCGTCAGGACAGACAGCAGGTAATACACGGGCTTTTGCTTGACGGCAAACGCGGTTTTGAGGAATTGTTTGGGGGTCAGCTCGGGGTCGGCGCGCTTTAGGATGAAAAAGGCGACGATCGGCGGGACGTTGCCTCCGAGCAGGTAAAAGGGCATAAACCACATGCTTCCGGGCGGAAACAGCCCAAGCCGCTGCCCCAAGATGCAGATGGCCCACAGCCCGTAGGAGAGCAGAAACGTCCAAAGGACAAAGAGGACGACGGACGGAGATTTTTTCACAGCAATGACAGCCCTTTCTTTGTGGCTTTTTTGTCGATGAGACGGCAATGGCGCCGACGAGGACGTCGGGGCCTCAGACGTGAGGCGGGTGCTCTGCCGGGGGTCTCTTCGAGACGGTAAAGTAATCCCTAACCTTCGGGACGGCGCCAAATGCGCCCAGCAGGTATTGCTTCAGGAGCTTGCTGTCCTTGCGGACCCCCTTGAAATCGCTCAGGGAATACAAAGTGCTCACAC
>JAITDM010000064.1 GCA_031282535.1 Oscillospiraceae bacterium | reverse complement strand
CGCCGCCAGCGCCTCCGGCACCAGCCGGTACCCGGCGCCGTGGAACGGCGTGTACACAAGCGTAAAGTCGCCGGCCACCGCGCGGACGGCGTCCGGCGCCACCGACTGGGCGAGTACGCAGTCCAAAAACGCGCGGTCGGTCTCCGCCCCCAACCACCGGATCCGGCCCGCGCGCAGGGCCTCGTCGAAGTCCTCCGCCACGGCGCTCTCCAGCGGGTCGAGCCGGGCCATCTCGCGCGCCACCGCGTCGGCGTGCGCGGGCGGGAGCTGCGCGCCGTCGCTCCAGTAGACCTTGTAGCCGTTGTATTCCCTCGGGTTGTGGCTGGCCGTGATGTTGATCCCCGCGATGCAGTGGTGTTCGCGGATCGCAAACGAGAGCTCCGGCGTGGGCCGAAGCTCGTCAAACAGCAGCGCCGTGATGCCGCGTCCGGCCAGCACGCAGGCGGCCTCCTTCGCGTACTCCTCCGCGTGGAGGCGGCAGTCGCAGGCAATGGCGACGCCGCGCGCCGCGGCCTCGGGCCCCTCCTGTAAAATCAGGTTGGCCAGCGCCTGCGTCACGTGGCGCACGATGTGCACGTTGATGCGGCCAAGCCCCACCCCCATGACACCGCGCAGGCCCGCCGTGCCGAAGGCCAGGGGCCGCGTGAAGCGCTCCTCGATCTCGGCGGTGTTGCCCTCCAGGGCGCGCAGCTCCGCCTTTTCCGTCTCACTCAGCGCGGGCGACGTCAGCCACCTGCGGTATTCCGTCATCGCTGTCATGGCATCTCCTCCTCCGTTTCCGCCATCGAAGCCTCCAACACATCCCGGGCCGTCTCCAGCAGCGGTTCCGGGACAAAGATCTCGGCGCCGTAAATCGGGGCGCCAAAGAGCACATTGGAAAAGAACGTGGGGTTCGGCGTCCGCACACGGGTGGGGATGCCGAAAGCCTGAAGCAGGGACCGCTTGAGCCCGATGTCCATGGGGTTTTGCGCGTAGACAAGCTGCACCGCCTGCGCCGGACGACCCGTCCCGTCGTCCGGCCAGGCCGGCCCCGCCCCTTCCGAGAGGAACCAGCCGTCCTCTCCGTCCGTCAGCGCCCGCCCACAACGGGGGCACGCCGCCGCGGTGTCCTCGCACGCCTCGCCGCAGTGCCGGCAAACCATCTCTCAACCCCCTCGCTTGTGATATGAGCCGCCCGACATAATTTGAAGCGCAGCGGGCCTATAGGCCCGCTGCCCATATCCCTTTTACTTGTGATACGAGCCGCCCGACATGATTTGAAACGCGCGGTAGAGCTGCTCCAGCAGCAGTACGCGCGCCAGGTGGTGCGGGAAGGTCATGCGGGAGAGGGAGAGCCGCCAGTCGGCGCGGCGCACCGCCGCGTCCGGCAGACCGTCCGACCCGCCGATGAGAAAACAAAACGAAGAGCGCCCCGCCGTCATCAGGGCCTGCAGCCGGGCGGCCAGCGCCTCGCTGCCGACGCTCTCCCCGTCGATGCACAGCGCCGTCGTGTAGGCGCCGGCGGGGAGCCGGTCCGCGACCGGATGCCCCTCCGGGAGCTGCGTGACGCGCAGGCGCGCATGCGGGGTCAGACGCTTCTCGTACGCCCGGCAGGCCGCCTCGAAATACGGCTCCTTGAGCCGGCCCACGCAGAGAAGTTCGATGTGTACCATGCGGACGTCACTGCGCGAAGGACATCGCATCCGCGTCGGGCAGCTCGCGGCAGCGGATCTCGGCGCCGAGCCCCTGCAGCTTGCGCACCATGGCCTCGTACCCGCGCTCGATGTGGTGGACGCCGTCGATCACCGTGACGCCCTGGGCGGCCAGCGCGGCCACCACCAGCGCGGCGCCCGCGCGCAGGTCGCAGGCGCGCACCGGCGCGCCCGTGAGATGGGGCACGCCCTCCACGACGGCCACCTTGCCGTCCACCTGGATCTGCGCGCCCATGCGGGCCAGCTCGTCCACATAGCGGTAGCGGTTGTCCCAGACGCCCTCGGTGATGACGCTGGTCCCCTCCGCCCGCACGAGGCAGGCGGCGATCTGGGGCTGCATATCGGTGGGAAAGCCCGGGTAGGGCTGTGTCTTCACATTGGCGCGGCGCAACCGGCCCCGCCGGCGCACCAGCACGGCGTCGTCGTACTCCTCCACCTCGACGCCCATCTCCATCAGCTTGGCCGAGATGCCGTCGAGATGCTTCGGGATGACGTTGCGGATGAGCGCCTCGCCGCCGGCGGAGGCCACCGCCGTCATATAGGTGCCGGCCTCGATCTGGTCGGGGATGATCGTGTAGCTCCCCCCGGCCAGGCGCGGCACGCCGCGGATCTTGATGACGTCGGTGCCGGCGCCCTTGATATTCGCCCCCATCGCGTTGAGGAAGTTGGCGAGGTCCACGATGTGGGGCTCTTTGGCGGCGTTTTCGATGACCGTCTGCCCCTCCGCCAGCGCGGCGGCCAGCATGATGTTGACCGTGGCGCCCACGGAGACCACGTCGAGATACACGACCGAGCCGGTCAGCCGGCCCGGCGAGCGGGCGTACACAAAGCCGCCCCGCACCTCGACGGACGCCCCCAGCGCCTCGAACCCCTTGATGTGCTGGTCGATGGGACGCACACCGAAGTCGCACCCACCGGGCGGCGGCACCTGTGCCGCTCCGAACCGGGACAGCAGCGACCCGATGTAGTAACACGAGGCCCGGATGCGCCGCACGAGGTCGTAGGGCACCCGGGCGTTCTGGGCGTGCCGGGCGTCGATCTCCAGCGTCGTGTCGTCCAGCAGCCGCACCTGCCCGCCCATCTCCTGGACGATCTCCAGCATCAATGTGACGTCGTTGATCTTGGGAATATTTTCAATGCGGCAGACGCCGTCCACCAGCAGCGCGGCCGGGATGATGGCCACCGCCGCGTTCTTGGCGCCGCTCACCAGGACTTCTCCTGACAGGGGATTTCCTCCCCGTACTTCATAGATGAACAAAACGCGCACCCTTTCCGGCTCGCCGCCCACCCCCTAGTAGGGTGTTGCCGCGAAGCGGCAAATAAATTTGGGTTGTGGGTTGCAGGTGCAACCCACGTGAGTACCTTGCTGCCGCGAAACGGCAACAAGAAACAAGAATTTGGGTTGTGGGTTGCAGGTGCAACCCATGTTGGGCACAACGGCGTGGGAGCGATGGTCCCGTGCCTCAAAACGCAAACTATTATACACCATTATTATGGAAAAGGGAAGCTCTTTTCATAACATGATTTGTCGTCTCCGCGTTGTTTTTTTTCTCAGATTTCCACGGTCCAGCCGAAGGGATCCGCCTTTTTGCCCCACTGGATGCCGGTGAGTTCGTCGTAGAGGCGGCGGGCCAGCGGGCCGATCTGTCCGCCGCTCACGGGGATGATCTGCTCGTTGTAATTGAACGAGCCGATTGGGGAGATCACCGCCGCCGTGCCGGTGCCGAAGGACTCCGACAGCCGCCCGGCGCCGGCGGCCTCCACGAGTTCGTCGATCGCGATGACGCGCTGGTCGACCGGCACCCCCCAGGACGTGAGCAGGCGGATGGCCGAGTCCCGGGTGACGCCCGGCAGGATGGACCCCTCCAGCGGCGGCGTGACCACGCGGCCGTCGATCGAGAAGAAGACGTTCATCGTGCCGACTTCCTCGATATACCGGCGGTGTACGCCGTCCAGCCACAGCACCTGGGTGTAGCCCTTCTCTTTCGCGCGCACCTGCGCCCGGATCGTGGCGGCGTAGTTGCCGCCCGTCTTGGCCTCGCCGGTGCCGCCCTTCACGGCGCGCACGTCCTCGGTTTCGATCAGGATGCTCACCGGGTCGATGCCCTCCGGGTAGTACGCCCCCACCGGGGAGAGGATGATCAGGAACTGGTAGGTATGTGACGCCCGCACGCCCAGGTATGGGTCGGTGGCGATGATGAACGGCCGGATGTACAGGGATGTGTCCGGATGGGTGGGCACCCAGTCGATGTCCGCCCGGACCAGGGCTTTGATTGCTTCGAGGTACAGGGTTTCGTCGATCTCGGCGATCTGGAGCCGCCGGTTGGAGCGGTTCATGCGGCGGATGTTCTCCAGCGGGCGGAACAGCAAGGTCCGTCCGTCGTCCGCGCGATAGGCCTTGAGGCCCTCGAATGTCTCCTGGCCATAGTGCAGCACCATGCTGGCCGGGTCGAGCGACAGCGGCCCGTAGGGGACAATGCGCGGCGTGTGCCAGCCGGTCCCCTCCGTATAGTGCAGCAGGAACATGTGGTCGGTGAAGTACTGTCCAAATCCGAGGCGGGAAAAATCCGGTTTTTCTTTCGGCGCGGCTGTCCGCTGGACGGTGATCGCTTGCATATTCGACACCACCTATTTTTTCTCAAAGTATACCACATCCTCACCCCGGGCGCAAACATTTTCCTGCGTAGGGGGCAAAAACACAAACGCCGGGGGCAGGCTCCGTATTTTATAGTGCAAGTGCCCGAAGTGCCTTTGACGATGGCCAAGCCGACTTTTCGTCAGATGAAACAAAAAGCGTTTGGGAAGGGGCGCCGAGCTTGTCGCCGGGGCGCCTTTCGGCGCAGGACTACTTTACACAAACTTTACATACATTGTACACAACCATGCTTTCCACCTTCGGAACGGGGCGGTATACTGAGGCTGACGAAACGAAGGGAGACATGGAAAGATGAAAAAGACGACCAGCATTTTCTTCGCGTTGCTGACGCTGACGGCGGCCCTCCTGTTTACGGGCTGCGGTCCGGGCGACCCCGGCACACCGACGCCCCCGGCGGCCGACGTATCCCCCAATAACCCGCCGGCCGCGCCGTTCGAGGGCGACGCGGACACCCTGGCGCTGAGCGGCGTGGTGAAGACGGGCGGCTCGACCTCGGTGGAGATGGTCATGAACGCCCTCATCTATCAGTTCCAGACGGACAACGCCGGCGTCACCATCGACTACGAGATGAACGGCTCGGGCGACGGGATCAAAAACACCATCAGCGGTCTGTATGAAATCGGACACTCCAGCCGCGAACTCAAGTCGGACGGCAGCGAGGACGGCCTCGACGCCATCGCCTACGCCATCGACGGCATCGCGGTGGTCGTGAACCCCGCAAACACGGTGGCCGACCTGACGAAGGAGCAGATCCTCGGCATCTACACCGGCACCCTCCTGAACTGGAAGGACGTGGGCGGCTCCGACGCCCCGATCACCGTGGTGACCCGCGAGTCCGGCTCCGGTACCCGGACCGCCTTCGCGGATATCATCGGCCTCGAAAAGGACGACACCCCCATCGCCGCGGACGCGAGCGTCGTCGACAGCACGGGCGCGGTGCAGACCACCGTCTCCCAGAACCCCAACGCGATCGGCTACATGTCCTTCTCCGACGTGGACGACACCAAGGTCAGCGCCGTCCCCTACGAGGGCGTCGCGATCTCGACGGACACCCTGAAGAGCGGCGACTACCTGCTCAAACGCGAATTTTACCTGCTGACCCGCACGGGCGCCACCCTCTCCCCCGCCGCACAGGCGTTCGTGGACTTTGTCCTGGGCGACGGCGGACAGCGGATCGTGGCCGACAACAAGCTGCTGCCGATCCAATGAGGCGGCGCAGCGGCGAATTGGAGAAGGCCCGCACGCCCGGCCTCACCGGGCGGCGGGCCAAATCGCCGGTTGAGCACGTGATGCACGGGCTCTTTCTGCTCTGCGGCCTGCTGGCCGTGGCCGCCGTGCTCTTCATGACGATCTACATGGTCGCCTCGGGCGGACCCGTCGTCGCAAAGGTCGGCCCGGGGCCGTTCCTGTTCGGCCTGACCTGGGACCCGGACAAGGCGCGGTTCGGGATCCTCCCGATGATCCTCGCCTCCCTGACGGCCACCTTCGGCGCGGTCCTCGTCGCGCTGCCCGCCGGCATCCTGGCGGCCGTCTTTTTGGCCAAGCTCGCGCCGCCGCGCGTCGCGGCCGCGCTGCGGGCGCTCATAGACCTGCTGGCCGGCATCCCCTCGGTCGTCTACGGGCTCCTCGGCGCGCTGCTCATCATGCCGATCATCTTCCGGCTGCAGACCGCGCTCGGGCTCCCCACCCGGGGCAGCCTGCTCGCGGCAATCTTGCTGCTGGTCGTCATGATCCTGCCGACGATCATCAGCGTCTCCGAGACCGCCATCCGCTCGGTGCCCGCGCCCTATGAGGACGCGGCGCTGGCGCTGGGCTCCACCCGGCTGCAGAGCATCTTCAAAGTGATCGTCCCCGCCGCCCGGAGCGGTATCGCCGCGGGCGCGGTGCTGGGCACGGGGCGCGCCATCGGCGAGGCCATGGCGGTCATCATGGTGGCCGGAAACGCCGCGATTTTGCCGTCGCTGCTGAAACCGGTGCGCCTGCTGACCGCCTCGATCCCCATCGAATGGGCCTACTCCAGCGGCCTGCACCGGGAGGCGCTGTACGGGATCGGCCTCACGCTCTTCGTCTTCATCATGGTCATCAACATCGTGCTGAACCATATGATCAAAAAAGGCGGTGTGTCGCTTGACAGTTGAACCGGCCGGCCTCGGCCCGATCACCGTGAAGAAGCGGCGCGGCGGGG
>JAITDM010000063.1 GCA_031282535.1 Oscillospiraceae bacterium | reverse complement strand
GAAACGCCCGCCCGAGCCCTACAAGGGGAAGGGCATCAAGTACGCCACCGAAGTCATCCGCCGTAAAGAAGGCAAGACGGGCGGCAAGAAGAAATACGGAGGGTGCGCCAACATGGTCTCGAGGCCCAATACCAACAAGCAGCGGCAAAAGCGCCATAAGCGAGTGCGCGCCGTCATCAGCGGCACCGCCCAGCGGCCGCGTCTCAACGTATTTCGCAGCCTGCGTCACATTTATGCGCAGCTCATCGACGACACCGCGCACAAGACCCTGGCCGCCGCCTCGTCTCAGGACAAAGCGGTCGAGGCGCTTGGCAGCGGCAAGACAGCGGCCCGGGAGGTGGGCAAACTGCTCGCGGCGCGCGCCAAGGAGCAGAGTATCTCCGAGGTCGTGTTCGACCGCGGGGGCTACCTCTACCACGGGCGCGTCAAAGAACTGGCCGACGGCGCCCGCGAGGGCGGGCTCAAGTTCTGAGTGCTGAGTTTTGAGTGCTGAGTGCTGAGTGTATGATTGGCCGCGGGGGCGGCTAGACGAACCGATTGACAACAAATGGGCCCTGTTCCGGCGGCCGTCGGGCGCGGGGGAGAGGGCGGCCCATTCCATTGGGAGGGAAAACGTATGCCGCAAAATTCCAAGATCGATCCCCAGGCCGTGGAGCTTCGCGAAAAAGTGGTGGCGCTGAATCGCGTGTCCAAGACGGTCAAGGGCGGTCGTATTTTCAAATTTTCCGCGCTGGTGGTTGTCGGGGACGGCAACGGCACCGTGGGGTTCGGTCTGGGCAAGGCGTCCGAAGTGCCCGACGCCATCCGGAAGGGCATCGAAGACGCCAAGAAGAATCTTGTGGTGATCAATCTCAAGGGCACGACCATCCCGCACGAGGTGCTCGGCAAGTTCGGCGCCGGCCGGGTCGTCATCAAGCCGGCTGCGCAGGGGACCGGCGTCATCGCCGGCGGCCCGGTGCGCGCCGTCATGGAGATGGCGGGGATCCACGACGTGCGGACCAAGAGCCTGCGCTCCAACAACCCGCAGAACGTCGTCACGGCCACCATGGAGGGGCTCAAATCCCTCAAAAGCCTGGAGGAGGTTGCCAGGGTGCGCGGCCGTTCCCCCGGCAGTATTCTGAAATAGGGAGGGCTCATCTATGGCGACCAAGGCAAACGAGGCGGCCAAACTGCGGATCACCCTGGTCAAAAGCCTGACCGGACGCAAGGATTCGCACATCGCCACGGCGCATTCCCTGGGCCTGCGGCGTATCGGCCATGTGACGGTGCAGCCGGACAACGAGGCCACACGGGGGAAAATCGCCCACATCGGTTACCTCATCCGGGTGACCAGTGAGGCGTGAGGGAGGAAACCACCATGAAACTCAGTGAATTGTCCCCCGCACCGGGCGCCGTGAAGGAGCGCTTCCGGGTGGGACGCGGCCACGGGTCCGGCAACGGGAAGACCTCCGGCCGCGGTCACAAGGGGCAGAAGGCACGGTCCGGGTACTCGCGCAAGCGCGGGTTCGAAGGCGGACAGATGCCGCTGGCCCGCCGCCTGCCGAAGCGGGGTTTTGTCAATATCTTTGCAAAGCCGCCGGCCATTGTGAATCTTTCGGCCTTCGAGGTCTTCGACGACGGCGCCGTCGTTTCCGAAGTCGAACTGCTCGCGCGCGGCATCGTCCGCAAGTGTGAAAACGGTGTCAAGGTGCTGGGGCAGGGCGACTTGACAAAACGGCTGACCATCCGCGCGCACGCCTTCTCGGCGAGCGCGGTCGCCCGCATCGAGGCGCTCGGCGGGAAGGCGGAGGTGGTGTAGGCGATGCTCGAGACATTGAGAAACGCATGGCGCATCCGCGACCTGCGCAACAAGATGATCTTCACGCTGTTCATCCTGCTTGTCTATCGCTTCGGCGCCAACATTGTGGTGCCGTTCATCGACTCCACCGTGCTCTCACAGCTCTTCAGTTCGCAGCTCTCAAACACCATGCTGGGTCTTATCGATATGATGTCGGGCGGCAGTTTCTCGCAGGCGACGGTGTTTGCCCTCTCCATCCAGCCCTACATCAACGCCTCCATCATCATGCAGCTCCTCACCGTCGGCATCCCGGCGCTGGAACGGCTGCAAAAGGAGGGAGGCGAGGAGGGCCGCAAGAAGATCGCCGCCATCACCCGGTACGCCACCGTGGCGCTGGGGCTGCTCATGGGCTTCTCCTACTACATGCTGCTGCGCAACCAGCCGATTCAAATGACCGACGGCAGCACCGCGTACGCGGTGTCCGACCATTCGTTCTTCACGGCCTCCATCATCATCCTGACATTCACGGCCGGTTCGGCCTTCATCATGTGGCTCGGCGAGCAGGTCACCGAGTTCGGCATCGGCAACGGCATCTCCATCATCCTGTTTGCCTCCATCGTCTCCCGCGGCCCGAACGCGATCGGGCGGATCATCCTGCAGATCACGCAGGGGCAGCTCTCGTGGGTCTTTGTGCCGCTCATTCTCATCGGGATTGCCGCGGTGGTGGCCTTCGTCGTCTTCATCACAAACGCCGAACGGCGCATCCCGGTGCAGTACGCCAAGCGGGTGGTCGGGCGCAAGATGTACGGCGGGCAGAGCACCTATCTGCCGCTCAAGGTCAACATGTCGGGCGTCATGCCCATCATCTTCGCCAGTTCCATCACGGCGTTCCCGTCCACCATCGCGGCCTTCTTCGGCGCGGGCGACAAACTCTCGTGGTTCAGTTCGCAGTCGGTGCTCTACAACGCCGTGTACTTCGT
>JAITDM010000062.1 GCA_031282535.1 Oscillospiraceae bacterium | reverse complement strand
CACCGTCTGCGCGGTCACGGCGCTGCCGCCCTGGCTGTCGAAGGTCACCCGATAGGTGGCGACCGAGGAACCGCCGCCGCTGGTACTGCCTCCGCCGCCGGTGTATGTCCATTGCGCGTACACCATGGTGTCGCGGTCGAACACGGTGCTCGTTGTAATTTGCGTCCCGCCGGCGGCCGCCGTAAACCAGCCGTCAAACCGATAGCTGCTCCTGGTGGGTTCGGGCAGGGAAGCCAGCTTGCCGTCCGGCCCCGTCGCCGCACTCGTCGCGGCCGTGCCGTTGTTCGGCTCAAAGGTCACGATGTACGTGGGCGCCGGCGCGACAATGTTCGCCGTTCCGACAGCATCCTCCCTGACGTTCGAGTAGAGCCACTCCCACGTGACCGCGTTGCTGTAAGCGGCCATCCAGGACCAGTGCATCGTCTGCAGGACGGTGCCCGGGATAAACAGGGTGATCAACGTGTCCGACCCGTTGGCGCGGGCCCGGGCGAGCTGCGCCCTGGCCTCGGCTTCCGCCTTCCGGCCGCGCAGCATGCCGTTCCACATCTGTTCGCCGTCCGTGCCCCAACTGACGTCAATGTTGTATCCCTCGCCGTCGTTGTAGGCCTCGCCGTTCATCAGGAGGCCGATGTCGCGCCAGCGTTCGCCCTTGAGACGGGCGTCAGGGTCGCCGGCCACGGGGCTGCCGGAGCCGTCTGTCAAGCCGGCGAAGTTCCAGCCGGGCAGTTCGTTTAGCAGCCGCTCGAACGTATCCTCGGCCCTCTTGGCCCTGACCGCGTATTCGTCCGTGCCGCCAGCGAACGCGTGATAGGGGTCGTAGGCGGTGCTGACATAGCCGGCGAAGACGCCGGGGTTCGCCAGGATGGTGTTCCACATGGCCGTCGAGCCGGCCGCCAGGCTGATGGCATAGATCCTGCCGATGTCAATGTTGAGATTTTCCACCAGGGCCTTGACAATGTACATGTAATTGCTGTTCCAGCCCGGTCCGGGCGTCAGCACAAACGCCTTCTGCAGCGCCTGGGCTTTTTCGCCGCCACAGACGGTGGCGTCGGGATGGCTGAACAGCGAGCCCATCTGCCGGCTGGCGTCCGCGTCGCCCAGTACGTCGTCCACATACGCGGTGTCGCCGGAGGGGAAGTGTACGACGAGGGGGATGTCCTCGAGGTCCGTGTCATAGGTCTCGTATCCCTCCGGGATATAGAGATGGAACTTTGTCACGGTCTTGTCCGCCGGGTTGGTGTACCGGAACGATCTGAAGTCGTCAATGATCCCTCGCACCTCGGTGGACCAGACGTCCATCTGCTCGATGCCTGGCAGCCATTTCCCGTCGGTCCCCAGCCGCGTCCCTTTGATCTGACTGACGGCGGTGGTGATGCCCGTGGGTTCGATCACGTTCCCGTTTACCGTCATGACCGGGTAGGCCTGATAGATATAATAGGGATTGATCCGGGGCCTGATGCGCAGGCTGGTGTCGAAACAGACCTGATCGCGATACGAGGTGAAGTCCCAGCTGTTCAGGCCCAAGTTGATGAACACATACTTGCCCTGCGGCTGGTAGTCGTCCTTTTTGCCGCTGTTGTTCACATACAAGTTTACGATATCGCGGGCGGTGGCCAGTTGATAGGTCTGCTTGTCGGCATGTTCGACGGAGTACTCGATCGCGTCGCAGAGGATCTCCTCGGCGTACTCGATGCGGATCGCCGTGACGGTTTCGCCCCAGTCAAGCACTTCGGTGACCAGCCGGGCTTCTTTGATCGCGTTTGTCCCCGTCAGCCTCGGCGCGTCGTCCGGAATCACCCGCGGGGTCCTGGGGCTCATCCCCTCGTACGAGACGACGCCGCCGCCTGTTTCTTCGTTGAGATTTACGTCGTAGTCCACATCGTCGAGGACGTCTCTGTCAAAACCGGTGTGCTCGCCCTTTTTCTGGGAAAAGGCCCAGTCCTGCACGACGCGGTTGCGATTCGCGGCGTTCCAGACCCAGTGCGAGGTCTGCGGGAGGGTGCCCGGCATCACGGAGGAGTAGATCACATTCACGCCGAGCGCCTTGGCCTCATCCCACTGGGCCTTGGCCATCTTTTCCGTCGCGTCCCCCTTCAGCGCCGGGTTCGACGTGGGATTTTGGTTGACAAGGCCATTCCACATGGTGTTCCAGTCGTTGACCACCACCACGGTTTCGCCCGCCGCCGTGTTCAGCCGATGGGCAAAGTCGAAGATCCGCTCACCCTTGATGCGGCCGACAGCCTGTCCGCTGAAAAATCCGCCGAAACCGTCGCCGTAATCCTGGCCCACGTAGGTTTGGTCGCCATACACCGGCCCGGTGCGGTCGGTGTGGCCGCCAATCAGCCACATCGGCACCATGTCAAAGACTTTGGTGATCTGTCCGTCGGCGTACCGCAGCCACTGCTCAAAGTTCAACTTCGGAACGTCCATAAAGGTTATCGGTTTGCCGTCGTAAGGGGCGCACAGCGGGCCGGGCAGGGAGGTGTTGTTGGCGAAAGAATTGTACCCATCCATGCCGTTGATGACCAACGCGGAGAAAATATCCACTTCGGGGTATCCCTCTTCACCTTTCGCCTTGGCATCCCAATGGGGAATCAGGGTGGCATAGAGAGAAGACGCGCCGTCCATCAGGTTCATGCCGATCACAGAAGATGTATCGACGTTGAACGTGTCCATGATCCAGTGCATGACCTTGATGTAGTCCTGCTGCATCGGGGACTCCGGATACCATTGATCCCAGTTGGCGCCACCCGCTCCAAAGAACGAGAACGATGTGCTGCCGGGGTATCCGCCCGTGGTCGGCCCGGCGATGCTGAGCACAAAGGAGGGGTTCCTCTCCTGCGCCTCCGCGTCGGCCCAATATACGGCTTCGGGGTGGGCCATCAGCGCGCCCATATGCCGTTTCAGCCCTGAGATCGTGCTTCCTGTCGCCGGCCATTCCGGTATGTCGTCTTCGTCCCGCGCCAGCGCGCTTTTGGTGATGTGCATGTCGTCCTCCAGGCTGCTGTCGCCCGTGTTGGGATAATGGACGACAAGGGGCAGGGGGTCTCCCTCGCTGTCGGCTTTGGCCACGTCGTATTCCGGCGGGATGTAGAGATGGAATTTCAGATAGTATTCGGGCCTGGCCGGGTCTCTGTAAATAAATGTCCGGAAGTCGTCCAGCACCGTGCGCACTTCCGTGGACGCGGTGCGCACTTCGATCACGTTCGGCCCGAGCACGTCGGTTGTCAAGGCGGGGTGAACGCGGTTCTTTTCGGCGGTCATCTGCCCGGTGGCCGTGCTGAACGAGCTGGGCGCGCACACCTTTCCGCTCACCGATGTGATCGGTAGGGATTGCGTCAAATGCAGCGTCAGGGCGCCGGCCTGTAACCTGTTGCCTCTGAACACGATCTGATCGCGGTATGTGGTGAAGTCTTCGTTTTCAACGCCGAGGTTGATGAACACGTACTTGCCCTTGAGCTGGATGTCGTCCTTCCTGCCGCTGTTGTTGACGTACAGGTTGACGATGTCCCTGTTGCTGACCATTTTATAGGTCATTCTGTTCGCGTGCTCCAGCGAGTACTCGATGGCCCTGCACGAGATCTCGTCGTCGTATTCGATCCGGATGGCGGTGACGGACTCACCCCAGTCGAGCACCTCGGTGACCACTCTGGCCTCCACGAGTCTGAACGGCTCCGGGTCAGCCGCCAGCACGACAGGCGCGGCGCCTATGACCAGAACCAGCGCCAGCGCCAAGGCCAACATCTTTTGGAATTTCCTCATAGCGTTTCTCTCCTTTTTTGATTGAACTTTTTGGGTGACTCTCTCCACTCTGTCCGCGGCGGACGGGATCCCTGTGACAGCGCATCTGCCCAACCGGCCCCGCCGGCGGCCGCCTCCTCCGCACACAAAGGCAACCGCTCCGCTCCCGGACGCATCTCACCTCCTCACGCGAAACCCATTGGGCCGCAATCACTTCCGCATTTCCTGCGCAGCTTGTTATGCTATACTTTAATAAAAGCAGCAAAAAGCACCGTTTTCATAGTAAAAAACGGTGCTTTTTGCTGCTTTTGGCCTGTCGTCTTAAACGATTCCTTTTACCACCGGCAGTTGGCGTCCCATATTCTGTAGTCGTCCACCAGTTTACAGTTGGGCGATTTTTCGTCCACCACGGCCAAGTCGCAAAGGGGGTAGTCGTACGTTTTTCTGCCCTTCTTGACTTTCACAACAATGCCGTATTTATCGTCGTCACACTCCACGCCTATTACGGTTAGATTGTCCCCATAGCAAATGGGGCCGGGGTCGACGATCCCAAAAATTTCCTCATCGCTCGCCTCATCCACTTTGGCTTCAAAAGGGAACGCCAGATGCTGCGCCAAGTAGGTTTTCCAGTCCCTCTTTTCGCCTTGTATGACACCGCTTCCTTCCTCAGCGTCCGCCGTCAGGTTGACCAAGCAGGGGAGGGTATGCTTGTCGCATCGCGCGGCGATTTCTGTCAACAACCCGCCTCACGCCGGGTCCTGCGCGGCGGCGACGGCCGCCGCGGCGGTGGCCAGGGCGTCGCAGCGGTTGTTGTAGGGGTTGTCGGCATGGCCGCGGACCCAGACGAAGGTCACGTCCTGGGTCTCGCAGAGCGTCAGAAGCTCCTCCCATAAGTCCGGATTCAGCGCCGGCTGCTTGTCGGCGCGCTGCCAGCCGCGGGCGCGCCAGCCGCGCGCCCAGCCCTTGCGCATCGCGTCGACCACGTAGCGCGAGTCGGAGTACACCGTGACACGGCAGCGCTCCCGCAGCGCCCGCAGCCCCTCGATGACCGCCGTCAGCTCCATGCGGTTGTTCGTCGTGGCGGCCGTGCCGCCGGAGAGCTCCTTTTCGCGCGCGCCGTACCGGAGAAGGACACCCCAGCCGCCCGGACCCGGATTGCCCAGACAGGCCCCGTCGGTGTAGATGTCCACCGCCTTTCTCCCCGATGCGGCGCCCCCGCGCCCGGTCCGGTCCTCCGCCGGACTATGCATCGGTCTCTTCACCCTCGTCGTCCGGCTCCTCCTCGCGGGCCGTGCGGGCCACGCCGATGACGTTCGCGCTCGGAGCCAGCCGCATGACAATGACCCCCTGCGCACTCCGGGAATAACAGTTGATGCCGCTCGCGGCCATGCGGATGATCGTGCCGTCGTCCGAGATGATCAGCACGTCGTCGTCGTCGTCGACAATCTTGATCGCGGCCACCTTGCCCGTCTTCTCGTTCAGCGTGTGGTTCTTGAGCCCCTTGCCGCCGCGCTTTTGGGCCTCGCCGCCGCGCTTGTATTCGTCCAGGTCGGTGCGCTTGCCAAAGCCCCGCTCGGTGACGGTCAGCAGCGTGCCGCCGGGGTGCGTGCGCGCCGCGCCGATCACATAGTCGCCCGGATCCAGCCGGATGCCGCGCACGCCGGCCGCGTCCCGGCCCATCTCGCGCACGTCGGTCTCGTTGAAACAGATGGCCATGCCCTCGCGCGTGGCCAAAATGAGCTCCTGGTCCCCGTCCGTCTTGCGCACGGCGATCAGCTCGTCGCCCTCCTCCAGCGTGAGCGCCCGGATGCCGCTCTTGCGGCTCGTGTCGAGGCGTTCGAGGCGGATGCGCTTGATCGTGCCGTTGCGCGTGATCATCACGAGGTAGCGGCTGGGCTCGTCGTCCCGCACCGGGATCATCGCCGTCACCTGCTCGCCGCCCTCAAGCGGCAGCAGGTTCACAAGGTTTGTCCCCTTGGCCGCGCGTCCGGCCTCCGGGACGAAGTAGCCCTTCTTGCGGTACAGCCGCCCGCGGTTCGTAAAGAAGAGCAGCACGTCGTGCGTCGAGGCCACGAACAGCTCCTCCACATAGTCCTCCTCGCGCATCGTCTGCGCCGTGACGCCGCGCCCGCCGCGCCGCTGGGCCCGGTAGGTGGACTTAGGCAGCCGCTTGATGTACCCGGCGTGGGTCAGCGTGTAGACGCAGTCCTCCCGCTCGATCAGGTCCTCGATGTCGATCTCGTCGTCCACCGGCACGATCTCGGTGCGGCGCTCGTCGCCGAATTTGTCGCGCAGTTCGAGCAGCTCGGTCCGCACGATCTCCAACACGATGGCGTCGCTCCCGAGGATCTCGAGGTACCGGCGGATCTTTTCCATCAGGTCCTGGTACTCCGTCTCGATCTTCTCGATCTCCAGCCCCTGCAAACGGCCCAGCCGCAGGTCGACAATGGCCTGCCCCTGCGCGTCGGAGAGCTGGAAGCGCTCCATCAGACGGGCCTTCGCGTCGTTGTACGCGGCGCGGATGATGGCGATGACCTCGTCGAGATTGTCCACCGCGATGCGCAGCCCCTCCAGGATGTGCGCCCGTTCGCGGGCCTTGCGCAGGTCGTACCGCGTGCGCCGCACGACGATCTCCCGCTGGTGGGCGATGTAGTGGTCGAGCACCTCGCGCAGCGACAGCGTCTTCGGCTTGCCGTCCACCAGCGCCAGCATGTTGATCGAAAACGTCGTCTGCATGGCCGTGTGGGCGTACAGCTTGTTCAGCACGATCTGGGCGTTTGCGTCGCGCTTCAGTTCGATGACGACCTTCATGCCGCCCCGGTCCGTCTCGTCGCGGATCGCCGAGATGCCCTCCACGGTCTTGTTCTTCACCAG
>JAITDM010000028.1 GCA_031282535.1 Oscillospiraceae bacterium | reverse complement strand
AATATCATTCGCCCGCGGGGTGGACCGGCCGTTGTAGGGGCGAATATCATTCGCCCGTCCCTGCGATGCGGGGCGGCCGGACAGAAAACAGAGATGAAGGGACAGGGATAGATGAAATCATTGGACGAGATCCGCGCGATCTTTGCGAGCGATCTCTTTGCCGCGGAGCATGGCATCACAATCGACGAGGTGACGCCGGAGCGGACGGTCTGCAGCGTGACCGTCCAGCCGCGCCACATGAACGCGATGGGGCGGGTCCAGGGCGGCCTGGTCTTTACGCTGGCCGACTTTGCCTTCGCGGTCGCGACGAACTACGAGCTCCTCGACACCGTGACGCTGAACAGCACAATCCACTTCGTCTCCGCCCCGGGGGGCGGGCGTCTTACGGCCACCGCCGTCCGCCGCCACGGCGGCCGCTCGGTCGGCCTCTACGACATCGACGTGACCGACGACCAAAACCGCCTCGTCGCCCGTGTCTCCTCCACCAGCTACAGGAAACAGACGGCGGCAAATCGCGGATAATTGGTAAATCTTAGAAAGCAAAAAACAACACAGGAGGAATGAATTGGATGAAGAACAATGGAAAGCGCAACCGGAAATCCCTTATTGCCCTGCTCCTCGCCTTGGCGCTGGTGGTGCCCTTTTGCGGCGCGGGCGCGCTGGCGGCGGAGGAGACCGCCGCCCTGGTGCTGAAGAACGCCGTCGTCTATACGGTGGAGGGCGCGAATTGGGACACCGCGCCGCAGCAAAGCCTGGCGGTCGGCAAAGATGGGAAGTTCCTCTATGTCGGCAGTGACGAGGGCGTGCAGGCGTACATCGGGGCGGATACGCAGGTGCGGGACATGCACGGCAAAGTCGTTCTGCCGGGTCTGGGCGACGGCCACGTGCATCCGCCGGGCACGGCCCTGACGGAGATGTACAACATCTACCTTTACACCTCCATCACGAGGGAGCAGACCCTCGCGGACATTCGCGCCTACATCGAGGCCAATCCGGAACTGGACGCCTACTGGGGCAGCGGCTTTACGATGGGCATCGGCGGGGAGGAGGCCGAGGGCCGGGGTCCCAAAAAAGAGTGGCTGGATGAGATCTGTTCGGACAAACCCATCATCCTCACGTCCAACGACGGCCACAGCCGCTGGCTCAACAGCAAAGCGCTGGAGCAAAACGGCATCACGAAGGACACGACGCACCCGACGGGGAAGGTGCAAAAGGGGCCGGACGGCGCGCTCTGGGGCACGCTGACGGACGCCTCCAGCTTGATCAGCATGTCCCAGCAGTTCAGCGCCGAACAGCAGCTCAAGGGCCTGGCGTCCTATCAGGACAGCATGCTGCAGTGGGGGTATACCCAGAACTTCATGATCCTCTCCTCTCCGGACTATGTGAACTACCTGCTCCAAATGGAGAAGGCCGGCGACTGGCACATGCACGCCAACCTCGCCACCCGGTTCTCGCCCGAAAACAAGTTCGAGGACGACCTGAAGGCGTTTCTCGACGCGCGGGAGGCCGCGAAGGACAGCGATTTGATCGCGGTCACCACCGGCAAGTTCTTCGAGGACGGCGTCGTGGAGGGCATGACGGCGTACTTGGGCGAACCGTATGATCCGGCCGCCGGTCTGGCGTCCGATTTTGTCTCCGTGCCCCTTTGGGACGTCGAGACGCTGAAGCGCAATTTTGACACCTTGATGAAAAACGGCGGTCAGATTCACGTCCACGCCATAGGCGACGAGGCCACGACGCAGACCCTGGACGCGATGGCGTATGCGCAGGCGCAGAATCCGGGCGTGGACGCGCGCAACACCATCACCCATTTGCAGGTGGTGAAGGATGCCGACAAGGCCAGGATGGGGCAGCTCCGCGTCATCGGTTCCACCCAGCCTTTCTGGCATCTCAAGGAGCCGGAGTGGTACGAGTATGTGGACAAGGTGGCGCTGGGCGAAGACAGGGCCTACAAAGAGTATCCGGTCAAAAGCCTGATCGACAACGGCGTAGTGATGACCTTCTCCGGCGACTATCCCGTGTCGCCGATCAACGATCCCTTCTGGGCCATAGAGGCCTCGGTGACCCGGAATCTGAACAATCCGGACTATTACGGGGTGGACGATATCACGGACATCAACGACCCCACCTGGCTCTTAAATCCCGCCGAGCGGATTTCGGTGAAGCAGGCGATCGAGGCGTATTCGATCAACGTGGCCTACCAGCTCTTTGCCGAGGACCGGTTCGGTTCCATCAAGGTGGGCAAAGACGCCGATTTTATCGTCATTGACCAGGACATTTTGAAAGTAAATCCGCTCCGCATCGACCAGACGAATGTGTTGGCCACGGTGTTTGGCGGCGCGCTTGTGTACGATGGCGGCGCTTTTGACGAAACGCCGTTTGACGACGTAAAGAGTGGCGACTGGTTCTACGACGACGTGCTCTATGCCTACGAAAACGAACTGTTCAACGGCACGAGCGCGACCACGTTCAGCCCCGACACGCCCATGACGCGCGGCATGTTTGTGACGGTGCTGTACCGTCTGCACGGCGAGCCGGACGTGGGCGAAGCCGCAAGTCCGTTCCGCGATGTGGCCGACGGCGCCTACTACGCCGACGCGGTCGTATGGGCGTCGTCAAACGGCATTGTGAACGGCTATGGGGACGAACGCTTCGGGCCGGACGACCGTGTCTCCCGCGAGCAGATGGCGGCCATTTTGCGGCGCTACATGAACGCGGCGGAGATCAATCTTCCCGTCACGGAGCAGTACATTATTTTTACAGATGAGGACGACATTGCCGACTACGCCAAGGAGGCGGTGCAGATCCTCTACAAGCTGGAGATCATCGGCGGCGTGAGCAGCACGCAGCTCATCGTCGACCCGCGCGGCGACGCGACCAGGGCGCAAGTCGCGGCCGTGCTCCACAGGTTCGCGGAGAAGATTGGGTAACGGTATTGCATCCTGAATCACATTGTGCATAAAAACCGAGGGCGCCGTTTTTATCGTAAAAATGGCGCCCTCGGTTTGGGCCGTCTATTTTCAGAGCCGCCGCAAGCGCGGCGCGGTCAGTGGATCTATTTCCCCGCTTATCATCCGAATACTGGAATTATTGGAAGTTGAGTCTCGCGGTCTCTCCGTAGAGCTCCTGCGCCTTTTTGTCGTAAGCTTTTGCCGCCGACA
>JAITDM010000298.1 GCA_031282535.1 Oscillospiraceae bacterium | reverse complement strand
CCTCAAACTCCTCCAGCGTATGTCTTTGATCCCAGAACGCCTTGACGTCCTCCGGCTCGCGGATGTTCGGCCCCGCGGCGGTCCCCGGCACGGCGGCGGAGAAGACCGTGGACGGCAGCAGGCAGACGGATATGACAAGGATCACACTGATCCCGATTTTGATTGACTTTTTCAATGCGCACAACCCCCTTACGATATTTGGGCGTTTCCGCCCATTTCGGCGCTTTTCGGCGCCTCTGTCAGCCGTGATACCCGGCTCATGACAGAATGACCTGCGGGCCTTCGCTGAAGATCATCACGAGCGCGCTGTTTTTGAAGCCCTCGCCCATGATCTGCTGATCCGGCGGCGCGTGCCCCAGCAGCTGCTGCGAACGCGCATTCCAGATCCACACGTCCCGATAGGTCACCCGGCTGCTCGCGCCACGGCCGTCCGAGATGTCGCCCAGGTATACCCAGTCGCCCTCGTTGGCCGACGGCCTCGGATCCTGCCACTGATCCTGCCCGGTGCCCCTCGAATAGACCTCCACGGTGTAGGCGTGAATGCCCAGCCGCCCGTAGGCCCAATCGATCATCTCCGCCGAGGTCGGGTAGTCCTCGTACGACTGCTTGGCGTAGAAGGTGGCTTTCTCGCCCCGGACGGGCACCACGGTGTTTTCAAAGGCCGCCCGCATCGCCTCGGCCGTGGCCGCGAAGAACGCGTCGTCCGGCGAGGGGTTCGGGGAATAGCACCACGGGTACAGCACGCACTGGATGCCCGTATGGGCCGAGATCAGCGCCGCGGGCCGGCGGACCTTGAGGAAATTCTGAATCGCCTCCACCTCCGGCTCGGTGGCCGCGTCCGCCCCCGCGGAGGACCATGCGTTCGCGCCCAGCGGCGGCGTCTCGTAGGGCCGGTTGTAGTTCCACAGGTAGTCAAACGTGCGGTTTAAGTCGATGGTGCTGCCCTTGGGGTCGTCGCCGAACACGCCGTTTGCGTCGCGGTCGCGGCTCTCATACCCCAGCAGGTTCTCGCTCGACCGGGTGGCCGGCGGCGCCTCCGCGGTGCCCCCGGTGTACATCTGGCCGACGACACCGTCGCCGTTTATGTCGAGATAGGGGTCGCTGAACGGCCCGCCGACGCCGTTTCTGTCGGTGGGGCGCAGGTTCTGGCGCGTGTTTACGGTAAAGGAATTGACATAGCCGTCCGGATTCATGACGGGGATGATATAGGTGACATATTCGTTCATGACCCGCGCGGCCTGCGCGTCGCCCGCCGCCGCGGCGGACAGCAGCCACCAGGCCGTGTAGGCCACGCTCTCCCCGCTCTCCTGCTCGCCGCCGTGGATGTTGCCGATCAGGGCGATCGGCGTCTTTCCGTCGGTCCGGGCCGTTCTCACGCTGCCGGAGACCTCAAGACACCACAGCGGCCGCTCCTCCCAGGTGTGGCCGACGGAGTACAGCTTGGCGGCGTTCGGATAGGCCGCCGCGAGATCCTTGAGAAGCTGTTCCAGCTCCTCAAAGGTGTGCCGCTGGTCCCAAAACGCCTTCACCGCCTCGCTGTCGCCGAAAGCCGGGCCCGCCTCCAAGGCGGTCGCTTCGTCCGCGGCGGAAAACGCCGCGGAGGGAAGCAGACCGAAGGAGAGCACCAGGGTCACCACCAGCAGCAGTTTCAGTACTTTTCTCAATGCGCAAACCTCCCTTGTTCATTCTTCTTCCCACAAATGCTACACTTAGGCACGTCTCCCTTGTCTTACCCCCTCTCCCTTTCTGACCAGACACAAAACAGATGAAAAAAGGAAAAAGACGCCATAGGATGATCCTTTACAGCGTCTTTGCCGATGATACAAACAATATACAACCAATGCACCGTCTTGTCAAGGAAAAAAACTGAAAAGGCCCCCAAGTCCGCGGAAAATGGGGCGTGACAATGTCGAATCGATCTGATAAAATATGGGGCAAAGTCGTATGCTGCGGGGCCCCCCGGTCCGCAGCGGACAACGGGGGAAACCCCCGCAGAGAGGAGAGACAAACTTATGATACCCACGCCCGCACAGGCGCAAGCCATTCTAGAAACGTACAACAAAGAACCGTTTCATAGGAAGCACGGGCAGATTGTCGGCGAAACCATGCGCTTTTTTGCCAAAGAATACGATCCGGAGCGCGAGGATTACTGGGCGGTCGTCGGGCTGCTGCACGACGTCGACTTCGAACTGTACCCGGACGAGCACTGTGTCAAAGGCGCCGCGCTGCTGCGAGACGAGGGCGTGGACGAAAGCATCATCCATGCCGCCATGAGCCACAGCTATGGCGTCGCGCAGCCGTCGGGGCTGCGCCTTACCGAATATGCGCCCACCCACATCATGGAAAAAATCCTCTTCGCCACCGATGAGCTCACCGGTTTAATCGGCGCGGCGGCGCTGATGCGCCCCAGCAGGAGCGTGGCGGACATGGAACTGAAGAGCCTCAAGAAAAAATACAAAGACAAGAAGTTTGCGGCGGGGTGCTCCCGAGAGGTCATCGAAACAGGCGCGGAGATGCTGGGCTGGCCGCTGGATACGCTTTTGCAGCGCACGCTGGACGCGATGAAGGCATTTGAGGGAAAAATCTGAACGAAAACCAAACGGCAGCCCGTCTGGGCCGCCGTTTGCCTTTTACGCCGCGAGCCGGGGTATCAGTTGATGATCCGGCGGGCGCCGATGTAGTATTTGTTGTAGTAGTAATCGCTGAGAGAGTTGTACTTCACGCCGCCGCCGCGGGAGGAACTGTGGATAAACTGCCCCTTGCCCACGTAGATACCCACGTGGCTGGCCGCGCCGCGGTTGATGGCGGGGTCGCGGAAGAGTACGACGTCGCCGGGCTTCAGCTCGTCGCGGCTCGCGACCTTTTTACCGTCGGAGACCTGACCCGACGCGCTGCGCCCCAACGAATAGCCGAAATGCTTGTACACATATGAGGTAAACCCCGAGCAGTCAAATGTCTTGCCGTTCATCGACCCGTACTTGTACTTGCAGCCCAAAAACTCCTTGGCGTACGCGACGACCTCGGCCCTGAGCGCCGCTTTCTCGTCGTCCGTATCCGCCGCCGCCTCAGCCAGCGGCACGTCGTCCGCCGCCTCGACCACCATCTCGGCCATCGATTTGGCGATCCGCAGGAAGTCGGGATGTATGTAACCGGTCTTGCCTCCGGATTTGACCTTGTACCAACCGCCCTCGACGCCGACGACCTCCACCTGCGCGTCCTTGTCCAAGCGTTTGATCACCGCCGCGTCCGTCGAAGGCGTCTTGCGGAAGTTGACCGACGAGCCTGTGACCACACCGCCGCCCACCGGGAAATCCGCCCCCAGACTGACCGCCAGATAGTCGCTGTGCATGTAGCCCTCGCCGCCCTGGTACACAACCCGGTACCAGTCGCCCTCCTGCTCCAGCACCACCACTTTTTCGCCGTTCTCGGCGGTCTCCAGCGACTGGGCGTCGGTGGACGGTTCCTGGCGCAGATGCAGGGAACTCGCGCCGACGACGCCCACCTTCACCTCGGCGGCCAACGCCGACACAGATATCGCCGTGAGCAGCCCGCTCAAGGCAAGTCCATAAAAAAGGCATCTTTTTATGCCATGTTTGACCATATTTCAAAAACCCCCACAACTCTGTCTCGTCTTGGTTTTAATGTCTCATGTAATAAAGAGTGCCGACGGGCTCTCAGTTGGCGGCCAAAGCCCTCTCCAGCCAGACGGACGCCACGTCCATCGCGTTGTAGAGCCCCTCTTTCTCCGTCTTCTTCACCACACGGTCCCTGCTCTTGAGGTCGGGGTCCGTCAGTTGGAGCTGGATGGACACGCGGGTGGCCACGTCCAGATCCTTTACCTTCTTGGTGTCGAGCACCTGCATCATGATGATATATTTCTCCGCCATGCTGCCGTAATAGACAAGATTGTCCTTGCGCATCAGCGGATGGCCCTTGTAGATGAGGCCCTCATCCTTTTTCTTCTTCGTCGTCGCTGTCGCTGTCGTCGCCATCCATTCACCTCAGTCCTTCACAATTTCGTGGTCGTCCTGTTACGTCTCGTTACTAAAGCTTTACCCTTTTGTAACCGAATTGTAACACATGTCTTGCCGTTTGTCAAATCATTTTTTCCTTTTTTGAAAATTCAGAAGGCCTCCGGGCCGAAGGACAGGGTAAAAATGCCAAATGGGACATCCGGCGCCCCGCGGCGCCCCGGCGCACCAAAATTTGTACGCGCCGGGTTGACATTCTCAAAATACGCGGTATAATAAGAAAAAGCGCCGCAGACCGCTTCGGCACGCCCCGAGAGCACTGCATCTGGCAGGGGACCACAAGATGTAGTGGGCGAGGGCGCCGGTGCGGCGCGGCGCGGATGCAAAACTGAATACGCATGAACGGGGAGCTGGACCTATCCGGCTGAGAGTAAGCTGATTGGAGCTTTAACCCGAAGGGGCCGACCCGCGAGGTCGCCCCGGACCTGATCCGGGTAATGCCGGCGGAGGGAAATCATGAGAGCGGTCTTCCGCGCGGATTTCCCGTGCGGATTCTTTTTTTGCCCAAAAACAGGGCGCCCCGCCCGGCACGGCGCCGGCGCTGTCAGAGGCGCCCAAAAAGGAGTTGACCGCATATGAAACAACCGTCCGCGAGTCTTGCGATCCAGGTGCTCCCGCGTGTGGAAAACGGGGATGTGATCCCCATCATCGACAAAGTCATCGCCTATCTCAAAGGGACGGGCCTCAACACCTTCGTGGGCCCCTTCGAGACGACGGTGGAGGGCGATTTCGACAGGCTGTGCGAGATCGCCAAGGAGTGCCAGCTCATCTGCCTGCGC
>JAITDM010000188.1 GCA_031282535.1 Oscillospiraceae bacterium | reverse complement strand
CCACCATGCCGGTGACGGCGGGGGCGGCAAAACGGAGCAGCAGCCGGCCCACCGGTTCCGTGCCCAGGCGCTCCGCGGCGTAATCCGTAGGGACCTCCATGTCGGCAAGCGCCGCCGGGCCGCCGGCCGGCACGGCCTCCCCCGCGCGTTTTTGTTCTGTATCGATCAAAGAAATGGCCTCCTGACAAACAAATGGTGCAATGAGCACCTCTCATCTCTAGCGCCGGAGCTTTTGACGTCAAATGGGCGGCATTTGAATTCTCCCCCCGCCGGCGGCGGGGGGAGACGAAGCCGCACCCAATCCCCGGTCGTCAACTCAAAGTATACGCGCCCCGCACAAAGACAGTGGTCGCGCCGCCGGCTTTGAAACCGCGCCCCTCCACCGTCGCGAGATAGAGGTGGTTTTGCTCCAGCGCGCCGCCGTCCGCCAGCTCCCCGCCGGTCGTGACGTCGATCAGCCCCGGGGACCCGCCGGCCACACAGACGGCCGACCCGAGCCGGAGCAGCGTTTCGCTGCCCAGCGCGAGCTTCAGTGTCTGCCCGTTTGTGAGATCCACCCGTTTCATCGTGTCCGCGGACGGCACGGCGCCGCCGCCGCCGCTGCTCTGCTTGCTCAGCACGGCCTCGGCCACCGCGTCGATAAACGCCGGGTCCGTCAGACCGCCGGCCGCGCCGCCCTCCAGCCCCGCCATGAGCTGGTTGTACTTGGTCTCCAACTGGTCGGAATACTCCTTGGTTTTGGCCGCGACGGCCGCGTCGATCTTGTCGGAAAGCCCGGGGATGAGCTCGTCCGTTATGTAGCTCACCGTCACCAGCGGGTCGTCCCGGCTGCCCAGTTCCACCGCCATCGCCATGTACCCGACAAACAGCAGCGCGATCAACAAAAAGGCGGACAACCCCACCACCCATTTTTTCTGCACCATCTCTCGCATCCTCCTTCGTATGCAGTGAACAGTGAACAAATAACAGATAACAATTTTGCTATCTGTTACCTGTCACAGAAACGTCTGCGCTGTTCACTGTTCGCTGTTATCTGTTCACTGTTAACCGTTCACTGTCTCCAGACCGAAGCTCACGGCGAGCGCCGTGTCGACCCGGTGCATCAGCGTATCGTCCAACCGGCCCATCTTTTCGCGCAGCCGCCGTTTGTCAATGGTGCGCACCTGCTCCAGCAGCACCACCGAGTCGCGCGAGAGGCCGTAAGACCGGGCCGAGAGCTCGATGTGCGTGGGCAGACGGGCCTTGCCGATCTGTGATGTAATGGCCGCCGCGATCACCGTGGGGCTGTAGCGGTTGCCCACGTTGTTCTGGACAATGAGCACGGGACGCATGCCCCCCTGCTCGCTGCCCACCACCGGGCTGAGATCGGCGTAGTAGATGTCCCCGCGCCGGACGCATTGGGAAACGCCGATCTCCACCGGCGCCGCCATGCCGCGCTGCAATGTGATGTCCACACATTTCACCTCGCAGAAAAATTTGTGACATCACTATTTTTCCCACGAGGCGGCGCAAATTATACGAAAGGCGGCCAAACAATCAGAGGCGCAGGGACGGGGCGTCGGACAACGGGGTGGGGGCGGCCGGCCAGCGGGTGACGTATTCCTCGTCGCCCAGCAAATAGTTGGTGCGTCCGACCTCCAAACCACCGCGCAGATACACGCGCGGCACGCGCTTGCCCACCGAGCAGATGAGCTCATAGGAGATGGTGCCGGCCAGCGCCGCGAGCTCGCTCACCGGCAGTTCCGGCCCGAACAGGACGACAGGGTCCCCCGCGTGTACGTCCGGGATATCGGAGACGTCGACAGTCATCATGTCCATGCAGACATGTCCCAAAATCGGGGCGCGCCGCCCGGCGATCAGCACGCAGGCGCGCCCTGACAGCGCGCGCGGATACCCGTCGGCGTACCCGGCGGCCACGACGGCCACCCGCATGGCCGCCGGCGCGCGGAAGGTGCGCCCATAGCTCACCGCGACGCCTTTGTCGATGGTCTTGACCTGGGAGACGACCGAACACAGCCGCATCGCGGGCACGAGATCCATCCGGTCCGCCAGATGGATCTCCGGCGTGAGACCGTACAGGAGGAGCCCGGCGCGCACCATGTCGAAACGTGCTTTGGAATATTGTATCACAGCGCCCGAATTTGCGCAATGGCAAATCGGAATCCGTATGCCCTCCGCCGCCAACGCGTCGCGCATGAGGGCAAGCGCCGCGATCTGCGCCTCCGTCTCCGGGTCGTCCGCCGCCTCGGACAGCGGCAGATGGGTAAACAGCCCCTCAAAATACAGGTGGGGCAGGCGGCACAGCGCGGTCAGCGCCGGCAGCGTCTCCACGCCCCGCCACACGAGGCCCAGCCGGGACATTCCGGTGTCTACCTTGAGATGAACAGACAGCGCGCGCGCACACCCGGCGCTCGCGCGCGACATCGCGCGCGCCATGTCCTCGTCGAAGATCGTCTGCGCCAGGTTGTGCTCGATCAGCACGGGCGCCATGTCGGCCGGCGTGAACCCGAGGATCAGGACCGGCGTCCGGATGCCGGCGCGGCGCAGTTCCAGCGCCTCGTCCAGGCTGGCCACGCCGAGAAAATCCGTCCCCAGCTCCTGCAACAGCCGCGCGAGCGCCACCGCGCCGTGCCCATAGGCGTCGGCCTTCACCATGGCCATCAGCCGGCAGTCGCCCCCGATCTGCGCGCGGATGGCCCCATGGTTGCGCACCGCCGCGTCCAGGGAGACCTCCGCCCAGGTCCGCCGCAAAGCAAGTACAGCATCTTTCATCACAATGTTCGTGCCTTTCCGAAATTTCGGGCCCATGAGGTGATGGTTAAAAAGAAAATGTTTCAAACACACAGTCGATGACCCGCACGTTGGCCGCGTAGGTCTCCGCCCGCACAGGTTTGCTCGTCTCCTTCTCAAACCAGACGCGCTGCTCGACCTCGACGCCCGCCGCCGTGGACTTGTAGACCATGAGCAGGCACGCAACGCCGTCCAGCTTCTCCCGCCCTGTGGAGGCGACGTAGCCCTCGCCCCAGGTCTTCAGCATCACGGGCAGCGCGTCCACCGGCGTGAGACCCGTCCCCGGCAGGGGGCCCGTCTCCAAAATCAGGTCGTCATAGGACAGCGCCGTCTCGCCCGCCGCGATTGTGGCGCGGACGCCGCGCACCTCCTCGGGCGCCAAAATCTCCACCACGCTCTCCCCGTCGCGGTCGTAGTCGAACCGCAGCGTAAACGTGTTCACCGCAT
>JAITDM010000148.1 GCA_031282535.1 Oscillospiraceae bacterium | reverse complement strand
ACCACATCCGTTTCCTTCCTTTATCCGCCATCCGTACGGCGCCGCAAAATGAGGCTCTCCAGCCACTACATCTTGTATATGCCTCAAGATACAGTGGCCGGAGAGCCTGCGATCCAGCCCCTCCCACGCTGCGGTGCGGCGCTCGCAATTCCAAAAAGTCTTGCATTCTTTGGTTTTTCGCCGTATTCTTAGTAGTAACACACAGACAGGGAGGTCATGTGATGGGACATCAGAAAATTTTCGGTTACGCGCGCGTTTCCAGCCGGGAACAAAACAGCGCCCGGCAGTTTGAGGCGTTGAAGAACGCCGGCGTCATCCCCGGCCAGGTCTACTCGGACCAGGCGAGCGGCAAGGATTTTGAGCGCACAGAGTACCAGGCGCTCAAGGCGCGGCTCTGCGCAGGCGACATCCTTGTCGTCAAGAGCATAGACCGGCTGGGGCGCAACTACCACGAGATCATCGAGGAATGGAAGGCGCTCACAAAGGACTTGGGGGTACACATCCGGGTGCTGGATCTGCCGCTGCTGGACACCACCAAGAGCGGCAAGGATTTGACCGGGACGTTCATCGCGGACATCGTGCTGCAGATTCTCTCCTATGTGGCGGAGCAGGAGCGCGTCAACATCCGCCAGCGGCAGGCGGAGGGCATCGCGCTGGCCCGGGCCCAGGGCAAACACCTGGGCCGTCCTTACATCCCCAAGCCCTCCAACTTCGATAAGATCTACGAGCATTGGCGGGCGGGGCATATCCCCGCAACCAAAGCACTCAAGCAGACCGGGCTGAAACGGAGTACCTTTGACCGCTTCGTCCGGGAGAAAAAAGCGGAGGCCGCCGCCCGGACCACCGCCGTGGTAACCACCGCAACGCCGCCCTCGGCCGCCCCGCGTCAAAACAGCCTGTGAAGCGCTACGCTTGAAAATAGGCCAGCACGCCTTCGGCGAGGGCGCGGGCCAGGCGGCTTTGCGCCCCGTCGTCGGCCATCCATTCGGCTTCGGCGGGGTTGCAGAGGAAACCCGTCTCCACGATGAACGAGGGCGTCCAGGCGGGGCGCGCCACGTAGAGATTGGACTGGTGGCTGCCCCGGCCGCCGCGCCCCAGGGCGGCGGGTACAAAATCATAGAGCGTCTCGGCCGCGTCCTGCCCCACCCGGTTGCGGTACCAGGTGGAGAGACCGGCTATCTCCGACGCGTCCACGTTGCTGTCGAGGCTGTTGCCGTGGATGGACAGAAACAGGTCGGGCCGGAGCGCGCGGCTCTGGGCGACGCGCGCGGCCAGGGACACCGTCGTGTCCTCCGTGCGCGTCATGACGACGGTGGCGCCCATCTGTTCGAGCTCCCAGCGCACCTTCGAGGCCGTATACAGGTTGATCGTCTTCTCCGGAAGACGGTCCCCGAAGGGGCCCAGCGCGCCGCTCTCGCCGCCGCCGTGACCCGGGTCGAGCAGGACGACAAGGCCGGCCAGCGGCTTTGCCCCGCCGCCGGCGCGCGGATGACGCTTGATGTGGAGGACCAGCGTGCCGTCTTGCGCGGCGGTCACGTAGTAGCCGTCCAGCCGTTCGCCCGCCCGGAGCGTGCCCTTGTACACCGCGTTGGCACCGCTGCGCGCCGCCGTGAACGAGACAAACGGCGTGTCCGCCGGGAGACTCACCGACGGCGATGTCTCGGCGCCGTACACGGTGCATGTGAGCGTCTGGCCGTCGTATTCGACCCGGGTGGCGCTGCAGACGCTGCCGCTCAACGCGAGGGTGTCCCACCCCTGGCCCCGCGCGTAGACGGCGCCGGTCAACCGGTTGGCCAGCGCCTGCCGCCCCTCGGTGCGGGCGACGTCGTCGCCCTGGACCCAACCGCCCATGGCCAGCCGCACCCAAGCGCCGCCGCCCGTGACGGCGGTGACATTGTCCTGCTGGCCCCGGCTGAGCTCCCCCTGCGGTCCGTCGGAGGTGGAGGCCTTGGCGTAGACGTAGGCTGTCTCCGACTCAACCTGCGCGTAATAGGGCGCGCCCTCGGGCAGACACTTGACGACGCGCGCCGTCTGGGTGCTCGTCCGCCCGTCGATCGTCATCTGATAGACGGGCGCGCCCACCGTGACGACCTGCCCCGTGACGTCGGTGTCCGGCAGTGTGTAGTCGTATGTATAGGTGGTGGCATAGTATCCGCCGCCCGCCGGCTGCTTTTTCACCGCCGGCTCCATCGGGAAACTCTGGCCGCCCAGCGTCACCGTGACGCTCGCGCCGATGGGGGCTTTGCAGCGGAGCTTCACCGTCTCGCCCGGTCTGCAGTACTCCTCCCCGTCGGACGGGACGCCGGATCCGGCCACGATCTCGGCCTTGTCCATCCGCTCCGGCGCAGACGACGACGAGGATGGAGACGTCCGTGTGATCGTGACGGAGACGCTCCGGCTCCCCTGTTTGAAGGTGAATTTGTTGGCCCCCTTCTCAAGCGGCACCAAGACGCCAAAGGCCCCGCCCGGGCCCCGCCCGTCCACCGTTTGGCCGTTGACGGACAGTGCCTGCGCGGGGTCGGAGACGCCCAGGATGTAGTAGCTGTCGTCGGAGGTGGAAACGTTTTTCGCGGGGCGGCCCAGCGCCAGCGTCTTAAAATCCGCCGTCGGCATGACGATCGGGGCGCCGGACCCGGCCGGCTTGGCCGAAACGGCGGCGGCGGGCGGCGCGGTCTCCTGCCCCGTGCCGCGGTAGACGCCCTTCACCGCCCGGTAGAGCGCGCCTTTCTCGGCAAAAAAACCGTAGCGAAAGTGTACGTCGCCCGCCACCTCGGGCGCGGCGGCGTTCATCGCGAGCTGTCTGACGATCTCATCCGCGCCGTACCACGGGTCCGAGGGGCTTTCCCCCGTGCCGACGCGGTAATCGGCGTGGCCGACGTACAGGTCGACGCCGGTGTCCCGCACCACATCCCGCCACCAGTCAAGCAGGATCTGGTAGTCGGCCACGTCATACCCGATGTGCCAATAGAGCTGCGGGCAGATGTAATCGAGCCAGCCGGACCTCACCCACCGCCGCGTATCGGCGAAGTGGGCCGAATAGGACTCCTGTCCCCGCGTGTCGCTGCCGTCCTGCCGGGAGGAGCGGTTGGCCCAGATGCCGAACGGGCTGACGCCGAACCGGCAGTCCGGCCGCAGGTCCTTGACCGTCCGCTGCGTGTCCTGGATCAGCCGGTTGATGTTGTCGCGCCGCCAGTCGTCCTTTTGGGCAAACCCCGCGCCGTGGGCGGCGTAGGCGGCGTCGTCCGGAAAATCCGCGCCCGGATAAAAATAATCGTCGTAGTGGACGCCGTCGATCTCGTAGCGGCGGACAAGTTCCGCCACCCCGTTCACGATCAGCCGGCGCACATCGGGCAGACCCGGGTTGTAATACAGTTTGCCGTCCCGGTAGGCCACCACCCAGTCCGGGTGCTGGCGGGCCGGGTTGTCCGCGGAGAGCGACGTCAGGTCGTGCCCGCCCGCGCCGCCCGCCGTGACGCGGAAGGGGTTGATCCACGCGTGCAGGGCCAGGCCGCGCCTGTGGGCCTCCTCCACCCAGAAGGCGAGCGGGTCGAAGTCCCCGGCCGGCGCCTGCCCTTGTGTCCCGGTCAAATTGGCCGACCACGGGAAGACCTCCGAGCGGTACAGAGCGTCGCCGGTCGGGCGCACCTGCAAAATCACGGCGTTGAAACCGATGTCCACGGCGTCGTCCAAAATGCGGAGCGCCTCCTGTTTCAGCGCGTCCACCGAAAGGCCGGTCCGGGACGGGTAGTCGAGGTTCAGTACCGACGCCACCCAGACCGCGCGAAACGGAGTCGTCTCCGACGGCGGCGGCGCCGGTGGGACCGCTGCCACCGGCGGGGTCGTTTCGGGCTGTCCGCCGGCGGCGGGCAGCCCGGGTTCGCCCGGCGTCACGTCGTCGGGCTGATCCGAACCGGACAGACTCTCGTCCTCCGGTGGCCCGGGTGTCTCAGGCCGCCCCGGCCCCGGCGGCGCGGCACTGCCCGATGGAGCCAATGTCGCCGCCCCGGGCACGTCTTCCGGCGCGTAAGCAAAGAAGTAGATGCTGCCCGCCCCCAGCGCCACCACGGCCAGCGCCGTGATCAGGCCCACCAAAATTTTTACATTTTTCCGCATGGCAACCTCCATAACCGGCGCAGCTTCGCGCGGCCGGTTCAGTGCTGAGTGTTGAGTGGTCATCTCCGCCGATGCCGACCTTACTATATCATGTCCTTCACTATATCATGTCCTTCGACGGATTTCAACCGAGGGCGGCGAGAAAACCGTCGGCAGCGCGTCTTTGGGGGACACCTTCCACACCGCCCGGACGATCGCCCGCACAGTTCAATACCGCCTATGGGGGTCTCTGTAATCTATATGCTGCGGACGCCCCATCAGGACTTCTGATATGCTTTGAGGCGATTGCATATGCACTGTTTTCGGAGGCCGGCAGCAAAGGGCTCGCAGGGAATAATTTCCACTCTCAACAAGCAAACTCGTAAGTTTACAACTTACGAGTTTGCTTGTTGAGCACAGCGATCAAAAAGTCAACGGGGCGCCGCAAATACGTCTTCTATGCCCCGCGCCGCTGTCTCCATGCCGCCAGCTGCCGTTCGGCCTCCGCGATCACCGCGTCGATCCCGGCCTCTTTCAGCCGGGCGGAGATGTCCTCCACATCCGCCTCCCACGAGGGCGACGCCAGAAGCATCAGGGTCCGAATCTGCCTGGTCGACGACGATATTCCGTCCGGATTCTGGTAATAGGCGGACCGCACGGCGGCCAGTTCCTCGGCGACAGGCGCGGGATCAAAGCGAAATCCGTCCGGGATATACGGCTCGCACAGCTCATAGTACCGCTCCTGATAGCCCAGACTGTCCTGGGCCGCCGTGGCCTGCGGGTATGCCAACAGGCTGTTGGTAAAATTTTCCCGCATCCACTGCCAAGTGGACCGCCCCCGATATACGGCGACACCGTCTTCCAGCGTGTAGGTTTGATTTTCGACACCGTATTGGATCAGATTGGCAATGTCGCGGTCTGTGTAGAGCCGGGTTAAAAAGTCAAATGCATAGGTCTGGTTGCGCGACCAGGCGGCGACACCGTTCTGGGAGTCCCCCCAATAGGGCGCCACCTGCGCCTGCCGCATGTTTGGAATAAACACCACGTCTGTGATGATGTCTTTGCCTGCACCGACGTGATAGACGTAGTCGCCCTCAAAGACTTCGTCCGTCTGCACCAGGGCCGTCGTGGCCACAAAATTTCGGGCCCCTCCGCTCCCGGCCCAGGGTATAGAGATCAGCCCTCTCTCCTCCCAGTCGTACAGACGCGCCAAATACGTGCGAAATTCGGGGAGCTCAAAGAGATTGCGAAACCGTCCTTCGGGCGTGTACACAATACTCTCGGTGACCCGCCAGAGGCCCAAGGCGTCGGCGGGATCCGTGTTGTAAGCATAGGGCACAATGCTGCCCGGCTCGGTGTCGCGTACCTTCTGGAACAAAGCCTCATTGGTGAAGGGGTCCGCGGAGAGTTGGTCCACGGAGATGTGGTGTCTCTCTAAATACGCTTTGTCATAGGCCGTGGCCGTCACGGACCGGCGGTGGACAGAGATCCCATATGTCGCCCCGTCGATCTGGGAACGCGCCAGGTCGCGCGCGGGGATGCTTTGGATCAGTTCGTTCCCCCGGGCGGACGTCAGCAGGTCGTCCAGCGGCAGCAGCAGCCCGCGCCCGGCTGCGGTCACATAGGGCGACATGCTCATGTCCTGACCGCTCTGCATCGGGACGGAGATCACGTCCGTCTGTTCTCCGCCGTCCCGCCGCTGTGTCAGCAGGGCGGCGACTTCTTCCGCCGGTTTGCCTGTGAAGTCGTCCTCGGTGGAAAAATAGTTGACGATCCGCACCGTGTAGGGCGCCGCTTTGCTTCGCAGGATCCCGTTCAGCGGCTCCTGCCAAGCTTTGCCTTCCGGCGAATAGACCACCCAGACAACGACGTTGGGATCCGTCTCAACGTCGGGGGGTTCTTTGACGCTGACGAGGTCCGTCCCGACGTCGATGTCCGCTTCGACATTGAATTCTGTCCCCCCGCGCGGAATCACCGGCGGCGACACCGGCGCGCCCCCATCGGGAGACGCGGCCCCCCATCTCATCAGGCCCTCTCCGCTGCAGGCCGCGAGCATTGTGAAGCATACGAGACAGGCGATGAGCAAGGCAGCACCTCGCCTCCGATTTGTGCGCATATGATCCCCTCCTTGATCTCATGTAGGCGGCGGCCAAAAAACAGCATCTCTTCCGCCCCGCCTGCAGTGTATCACGGCGGCGGAAACGGCACAAGGGAGAGACCGCAATTGTAAGAAACTTGTAAGATTTTTGTCCGGAAAGTCGTAAGAATTCCGCTGCTGACGCTTTATTTGCCTCTTTGTGTCTGGTTGACCAAGCAAGCGTACGTGCGTTTGCCTTCTTGACAAGACGTCATATCATGTGTTATAAATGGTTCAGGATATGGGAGGTGATTCGATTATGCAAATTGACGAGATACTCAAAACCATTCGCAAAGAATTGTGCATTTCGCAAGAAACTCTTGCTCGCGACTTGAATGTGAGTTTTGCTACGCTCAATCGCTGGGAAAATAATCGAGCCAAACCGAGTCGGCTCGCGATGCTTCAGCTAAAAGAATACGCCGCTCAGAGCGAGATATCCAGTGAGGTTGTTGTTGCTTTGGAGCACATAAGAGTTTGATTGGTGGAGAACAGATATGCTCATTACAGACAGACTGGATTACTGGAAAAAGCGGTTGCTTGACTTGGGGAAGCGCAACCGTTTGATTAATTGCCCATTGCCGCACGATGACGCACGGGTTCAACGCCACTCGCTACTAATAAGCAAGCCATCAGTTTGCGATACCTGGAAACTGTTTACAGATACCGACGGGATATTGCAATTTGACCTGCCGAATTCACAAAAAGAACCATCTTTTGTCGGACAATTTGACCTATTTAGTTGTGATCCAGCTATCTCCAAAGCATCAGTTGAGACTAACCAATCTCCAGAGGAAACTATTAAGACCTTACGCAATCTTATGAAGAAGGCAAAGGAATTCGCAGAAGAAAAGGGCCTCAATGTATTATACCTTGCGTTTGGATTCCTCAATTGGAAGGAAAACGGTGTAGATGGCCAGGAAATGCGTTCTCCATTGCTTCTGCTTCCAGTCAAATTGATACAAGAGGACTTGTTCTCTCCAATCATCCTGTCAAGGTCAGACGAAGAAATGACAACTAATCATTCTTTAGAACAAAAGCTACTGAGCGATTTTAAGATAGAGCTACCTCAACTGTCAGAGGATACTGACCTTAATGATTATCTGCATAGCATTTCTCAAGCAACGAAAGCTCTCGGTTGGCACGTTTCAATGGATAAAACACAGCTGTCGTTGTTCTCATTTATGAAGATTAATATGTATCGTGACCTGGAGCGCAACGCAGAAAAGATCTGTGAACATCCTATAGTCCAAGCTATCAATGGTGAGATTATCAGGGATGATACGAGTTTATCAAAATTAACGAACTATGCTCACGACAAGACTGAACCTAGCACGGTATTTTCTGTCATTGATACGGACTCTAGTCAGCAAGATGCAATACTTCTTGCTAAGAGTGGGACCAGTTTTATTTTGCAAGGACCTCCAGGAACTGGAAAAAGTCAAACTATCACCAATATTATTGCAGAACTAATGGCTATCGGGAAACGAGTGTTATTTGTCTCCGAGAAGATGGCGGCTCTTGAAGTTGTATACAAGCGTTTGACACAAGCGGGATTAGATAAATTTTGTCTAACGCTCCATAGCCATAACGCCAGGCGGCGCGAGATCCTTGATCAGTTCGATAAATCGATAAAGATGTCACGTACAAAGATTAGGTTGCAGCAAGATGCTTATAAGCGTTTG
>JAITDM010000127.1 GCA_031282535.1 Oscillospiraceae bacterium | reverse complement strand
AAACAGCTCCACGCTGTGCGCGTTGCTATACGCCCAAACGGGCACCCCGTCCTGAGAGTCTATGCCGTTGTAGGAGATGGTTGACACCGGCGCCCAGTACGGCAGCAAGTGCAGGACCGGCTTGTCCGTCCAAATGCTTTGATAGAAATAGTAGATGTCCTTCGGCAGTCCAGCCGTGTCCACGATGCCAAAATACGAGTTTTTGGCGTTTGTGTTGCTGGAGGTGCCGCCATACGGCGACGGTTCGCCGAGATAGTCGAAACCCGTCCAGACGAACTCGCCCATGTTAAACGAATAGTCTCTGACCGATTTGTGCGCGTCCGCGGCGGTTTTTGTGTAGATCCCGTTGGCGGAACTTTGGATGTGGTTGTCGTAACTGGAGGCCTGATTTCTCATGTTGCCCGTGGTGCTGAAGGTGGCGGTATCCGGCAGCATATAGATCCCGCGGCTGCGCACCGCCGAAGATGTTTCCCCACCAAAAATCGGCATATCCGGGTATTTGTCATGCCACTTTGTGAAGTTTACACCGCGTATGTTGATATCCAGGTAGTTGTAGCCGAACACGTCAAAGACTTCCCCGCCGATTTGCATCGGCCGGCCGCTCGCATCTTCCGGGGCGTTTGTCGAATACGTTGTATACGCGCTTTTCCGTGGGTCGGACGCGCGCACGAGTTCGTGCAGTCTGGCGGCTCTCGCTATGGCGCCGCTGTCCGTGTGGGCGCCGCCCACCTCATTGCCCAAACTCCACATGATGACGCTCGGATGGTTGCGGTCGTGCCTGACCCAGCTCCTCACATCGAGGGCACTCCAATTGTTGAAAAAGCGCGCGTAGTCATAGGTATTTTTTTGCGAACTCCAACAGTCGAAGGACTCGGTGACGACCATCAACCCAATCCTGTCGCATATCTCCAACAGCTCGGGCGTCGGCGGATTGTGGGCCGTTCTGATGGCGTTGACGCCCATTTCCTGCATGATCTCCAACTGCCGCTCCACCGCGCGGTAGTTGACGGCCGCGCCCAAAGCGCCCAGGTCGTGGTGCATACAGACGCCTTGGAGTGTGACGCGTCTGCCGTTTAAGAAAAAGCCGTCCTTGGGTGTGGCCAGAATCGTGCGAAATCCAAATTTCGTGATGTACTCGTCATGGGCGCCGCCGCCCGTGACTGTCGTCTTCATCGTGTACTGTTTGGGGTCTTCGATATCCCACAAGGCCGGATTGTCGACGGAAAGTGTCTGTTGTACTGTTTCCGTCACGCCGGACGCTATGGACGCAATGGAAGTCGATGCCGAGGCAACCTGGACGCCGTCCGGGTCGTACAATGTCTGGGCCACGGTCACGCCCGCAACCGCCGACGCCGACGTGTTGACAACCTCTGTGTCCATCGTCACATGGCCGCCCGCGCCGTCTGTCGTGATGTATGTGCCGTCGGGCGCGACATGCACGGGATCCGTCTTGATCATCCATACATTGCGGTAAATGCCGGCGCCCGAATACCATCTGGAATTTGCATTTTGGAACCAGCACCGGACCGCGACGACATTCGGGGTGTTGCCGTAATGCAGATAGTCCGTTATGTCCAAATAGAACACCGTGTATCCGTAGGCCCATGTTCTGGCTGTGTCGGCGGGGTTCAGCGTCAGCATCTGCCCGTTGATATAGACGTTGACATCCATGTAGACGCCGTCGAAACGGAGGGTGATGTTTTTGCCCTCATCCTCCGGCGGCAAGTAAAACGTCTTGCGGTACCAACCGTATCCGTTTGCGTACATGGTGCTCACGTTGTTCGTGGCGCTCGCGCCGAACTGGTGTATCTGCCAGTCGTGGGGCAGCTCCACATCCGCCCATTTGGAGTCGTCGTAGTCGACCCCCTGGGCATTCGCGTTCACCGTAGAAACGTAAAATTTCCAGTCGCTGTTGAACAGCTCGCTGCGCGCGCCGCCAACGGCGGCGTCGCGGACTCTGGCGTCTGTCTCGGACAGCGCAAAGGCCGGAACGGTTTGCCACAGCATCATGCACACGACCAGGAATGAAGCCACGGCCTTGCCATACTTTCTATGCATACAATCCACTCTCCTAAGCTTATCTTCTTTGATTTTGCCTTCTCTCAGCATCCTGACGCCTTACCCTTCATGAGCCGGAGCAGAGGCCCGGCGGCGGTCCGCCGCATCTGTCGCCGGGGGCGACGGGCAAAATGTCCGGGGCAAAACCGTCTGCACAAACGGTCTCCGCCGGCGGCCGCTCTCCCTGCACACAAAGCGACCGCCCGCTTCCGGACACAGCCCGCCATCCCACACAAACCGCTGGGCCGCAGTCCTTTCGTCGGTTTTCGCATGGCCTGCTATGCTATACGTTTTTGAAATTGGCGTTTCACAAACTTCGGAGCCTCCGATTCGGTCGAAATGCACAAAAAATATTGTTCTCAGCTCTTGACTTTACGAATTGCATGCAATATAATAGGGATGTCAGCGTCTGCGACACACTCTTGACAACGTATACCTTGTCAAAAACAGAAAAAAGTGTCGTTTTTTGCTACAAAAACAACGCTTTGGTTTTTATATACAATGGATTCCGACCCTACGTCGTTTTTGGACGACCTCGGATGGAGAAAAAAAGGGGGCTGGGAACGGATTGTTTCACAATCCGTTCCCAGCCCCCGGCTGTCCGTCAACGGGACGCCATATGATCTGCCGGTGTCTTACTTCAGCGTGGCGGCGTCTTCGATCGGGGTTCTCTCCGCGCTCCAGAGGAACGCTTTGGCCGCCGCGGCCTCTCTGTCCACCGCGAAGGTCTGCGGCATCGTGAGGACAACCGCCTTCTGGGCCACGGTGACCAGCCGGCCGATCTCATCGTACTGGACGATGAGCAGTTGCGCGTCCAGATCGATCTCCGATACCCTGTCGTCATACGTCACGCTGTACTGCTCTGCGGTGGATGTGTTGTTCAGCGGAGTCTTTCTCTGCGCGAACAACCAATCCATAATGGCCACACCCTGCGTGGACCCCGGAATGCCGCCGTTTTCAACGAACTCGTTGTTCAGCACCATGACCCAGGACCAGTGTCCGTCCGGATAATAGCCCTCTCCGGGCTTGCCGGCCGCGCCGGGATAGTCGTCATTCGGGACCTCTGTGCCGAATACGCCCGGGAAGCTGGTGCGGCGGGCATCCTTCGCGTTCAGCGAAAGCAGCCGCTCGTAAGGTGTCAGCGAGTTGGGCTGCGCGACCGTCCTGTCGTCGTCCGCGTGGATGTACCAGATGGGAATGTGGGTGATCGTCGCCAGCCGCGCCGCGGTGATGCTCGATCCGCTGGCCGGACAAATCGGGATGGCGCCCGCCCACAGATCCGGATACTCCAACAGATAATTGTGGGTCTCCTGCCCTCCGGCCGAGGCGCCCGACACATAGACGCGGTTGCCGTCCACCAGCCCGCGGGCGATGAGGTCCTTGATAAAGGCCACCACGCCATCCCTGGAATAGGAGCTGAAGCTTCTCTGCGGAACCAGCACATAGGAGGCCGGCGCGTTCTTGACCCAGCCGACGCCACCCATGTTGGCAAACAGCTGCGCGCCCTCGTTGTTGACTGTCCCCGACGCCGCCGTTCCGTATGTCTCGCCTGCGCCGTGGTTGAACACAACCAGCGGGAGCGGCTTGCCGTCCTGGGCCTCTTCCGGCGTGTACATTCTGTAGCGCTGCGCCGTGTAGCCCTCCACGGGGTTGTCAACCAGCTCGAAATCGTCATAGATTGGACGGAACGTCGTGCGGTACGCAAACGCCGCGTCCGCTGGAATCTCCGCGATGGCGTCCGTGATCGTCACGGCGTAGTCCAGATCAAGCCAGTAATTTCTGCTCTGGTAGATGATCGCCGCGGAGCCGTTTATCTCCGCGTTGGTCGCGTTGTACCCATACTTCAGTTCGAGGACAATGTACTGCCCGCTGTCGGCGGGTTTGCCCTTCTCCTTGGTCGCGCTCACGTACGCCTTGGTGACTGTCCGCGCCCCGTCGTATACGACATTGCCGTTCACCGGGTTCTTTGTCAGCGCGGTCACGTTGAACAGATCCGCGCGTACCGCGGAGGCATCGACCGGGAAACCGGCGTCCACAATCAAATGCGTCACCGCGCTGCCCCATTCGAGGACATCCACGCCAATGTCAAATTTTGGAACAATCTTCTCGTACACAAACTGCTCTGTCAGGCCGGCCACCGGCGAATTCGGCTTCTCCGCGTTCTCCGCGTTGTCGCGGATCGTGACGGTGAACACCGTGCCGTCCGCCACCGTCCAGCCGGTCCCGTTGCCGTACTGCACGTTGTCGGTGATGTTGTCCGGGTTGGCGTCGTCGTAGTACTGCAGGTCCCGCAGCGTCAGCGACAGGCTCACGGTCTCGCTCTCGCCGGGCGCCAGGAGTTTCGTCTTCCCATAGGCGCGCAGCTCGTTCTTCGGGCGGCCCTCCTCCTGCCAGGTGTTGGCGCTCAGATAGAGCTGCACGACCTCTTTGCCGGCCACGCTGCCCGTGTTTGTCACCTTCACCGTCGCGGTGACCTTTTCGTCCGGGTCGTCCTTGTCAAAGATGAACTTGTCCAGCGTAAGGTCGCTGAAGGCGAACTTCGTGTAGCTGAGGCCGTAGCCGAACGGGTACGCCACCATCGTGTCGTACTTCTCGGGGAAGGTCTCGTAGTAGCGGTAGCCGATGTACACGCCCTCGTCGTAGTAGGCGGGCCGGGAGTTGAACGTCGTGCCCGGGTGCTTGTTCATCGCAATCGACGGGCTGTCGCTGTACGTCTGCGGGAATGTCTGGGCCAGCTTGCCGGAGGGGTTCACCGCGCCCTTCAAAATGTCGGCGATGGCGCGCGTGCCCTCGGTGCCGGGGTTCCAGATGTCGAGAATGGCGTCGGCCTTGGCGCGGAACTCCGTCGTGTTCACCGTGCCGCCGACGTTGATCAGCACGACCAGCTTCTTGCCGGCCGCGTGGAACGCGTCCGCGTAGGCGTCAAACACCGTCCGCTCCAGCGCCGTGAGGTTGAAGGCCGTCACTGCCAGGTCGGACCCTTCGCCGGAGACGCGCGTCAGCACAAAGATGCCGACGTCCGCGGCGGCGGCGGCGGCCTCGGCGGCCGCCTTGGCGTTCGCGGCGCCCTCCTCGGCGCTGACGCGGGTCGCGGCGGTGTTCGCGGCGGTCTCCGCCGCCGTCGCCTTCACCAGCACGTCGCTGTACACGTACTTGGCGTTGCCGTTTGCCGGCGGGTTGTCCGTAAAGGCCGCCTTGAAGGCCGCGTCGTTGCCGCCGTAAGCGCCGTTGTCGATCTTCCAGTCGACGACGTCAAAGCCGCGGTCCGCCAGCGCGTCCCGCAGCGAGAGCGTATAGGGGGTCGTGTTGTTGTTGAACCGGACCTGGGCGCTGCCCGTGCCCTGGATGACGACGTCGCCCACCGAGGCGCTGTCGCCGTACCAGCGCGGGTTGAAGAACTCGGACCAGGCCAGGCGGTTGGTCACGAGCGCCAGCTTGGTCCCTTCGGCCAGCGGCAGCAGGTTGTCCGCGTTTTTCAGCATGACAATGGCCTCGTCCGCCGCCTGCTTGTTGACGACCGCCGACGCCTTCTGGACGTCCGAGCCGCCGAAGGCGCCCGAACGATAACCGATGTCCGCCTGGGTCAGACCCTCGACGGGGGTGCCGTCGATCTTCACGCCGTCGGCATAGGAGCCGTCCGGCTGGAGAACGCCGTAGTCGCCCTGGAAGGCCGAGGTCTTGACCATGACCCCCAGGATGTTTTTGACGCTGCGGTTCAGCAGGTCGACCCGGCGCGCCCGCTCCTCCTCCGTGATGTTTGTGGCGGTGATCCAGGTGCGTACCGTGGCCGCGCTGCGGGAGGACTGGCCCATGTCCATCTGCGCCTCAAGGGACTCGGTGGCGCTGTAGTCGGCGCCCCAGTCGGACATGACAAAGCCCTTGAAACCCCAGTCGCCGCGCAGGACGTCCGTCAGTAGGAATTTGTTGGCCGACACGTTGATGCCGTTGACCGCGTTGTAGCCGGCCATGTAGGTCCAGGGCTGGACCTCCGCCGCCATCTCGAAGCCGCGCAGGTAGACCTCCCGGAGGGCGCGCTCGGAGACGTTGGAGCTGCCCCGGCTGCGGTTCGATTCCGCGTCGTTTGCGACGTAGTGCTTCAGCGAGGTGCCGACGCCGCCACTCTGGATGCCGCCGACATAGGCCCGGGTGGCGATGCCGCTGATGTACGGGTCTTCGGAATAATATTCGAAGTTACGGCCCGCCAGCGGGTTGCGCTGCATGTTGAGGCCCGGGCCGAGGACGATGTCCACCGCATAGTGCCGGGCTTCGTCCGCCGTCACTTCGCCGATCTTCTTCGGGATCTCCGGGTTCCAGGTGGAGCCCAGCCCCGCCGGGGCCATCCACACGGTCGCGTTCTTCCACATGCGCACGCCCGCCGGGCCGTCCGCCAGGACCAGCGAGGGGACGTTGAAACGCGGGAGCGCCGGGGTGCCGCCCGCCGGGCCGCCGCGCATCGGGATGCCGTCGTTGTTGCTCTCCAGCGGATAGTTCAAACCGTTGAGCAGCGTCGTCGGGTCGCCGCCGACACCGCCGGTCAGGGAGATTCTCTCATCCAGCGTGAGCTGTGCGATGAAGGCGTCGAGGTACGTCAGCAGGTTGCCGTCCGCATCCGCCTGCAGCCGGACGAGGTCGCCCACGCGGCAGTAGAACGTGGACACCGCGCTGGGCGCCAGCGTCCCCTTGACCGCCGTGGCTTTGATGAGCAGCGCGGTGCCGCCGTCCGCCAGAACCGTCTCCGGGACCTGGAGCGGCGCGCTGTACAGTGCTCCGTCGCTGCGCAGCTGCGCCGCCGTCACGCTGTCGATCTCGGACGCGGAAAAGAGCCCCGTGTCCACATCGTACGCCACGGTGGCCGTCCGGAAATAGATCTCCTGCCCCTCGGGGACGGCCAGCTTGATGCCGCCGGCCACTTCGGCCGCCGCGTGCAGTCCGCTGGTCCCGAGCGGCGTGCCGTCGAGCTGCGTCCAGGTCGGGGCGTCGAGCGCGAACTGGTAGTCCACGATGCCGCTGGTCGCTTCTCCTTCGTAGGCGATGATCCGGTAGAGCGTGCCGCCCACCAGGCTGTCGATGTACGCGCGGGGTGCCCCCGTGCTCGGGTACACTTTGATTCTCTCTCCGTTTGTCTTCGAGGGGGCGGTGCCGTCTGTCGTGTAGTAGAAGGCGATGGCGTCGTCGCCCTCGTAATCGGCCAGCAGACGCATGTTGTTCGCCGCGACGAGCAATCCGTGGGTCACCCGCAAGAGCCGGCGGCTGGTGTCGAGCTGTGTCGCGGGGTTCGCGATGGGGTCCGCCGCCAGCGCGGGCATCGCGGCCAGCAGCATAACGGCCACAAGGGCCAGCGCAAGCGCTTTGGTGGTCAGGGATCTTCCTCTCCTCATTTCCCAAGTCACTCCTTACATATCTGTCGGTTTTGTTTTGATGCTTTCCGCCTGTGGGTGGCGTCGGACTCCGCGGGCGGGGCTGTTTGCACAGACAGACCCACCGGCGGCCGCTTCGTCTGCACACAAAACGGTCGCTTTTCCCTGGAACAAAACACCAAAAGGATACCTTTTCATACCTTCGGCGCCCACAAGCGTGTTTATTTTATTACAAATCAACCTTAAAGTCAACAATATTTTACATATTTTTTATATACTTCGACGATATGAATTCACAAGATGTCCAAAAATTAGGCGCCTCGTAGGTGCAAATCTTTTCAAAAATCCAAAAATTCGATACTTTTTCACACGAAAACAACGACTTGTGTTTGATTGCCAGAGAAGCGGAGCCCCATGAAAATAGTCTCCCAAAATATACCATTTAATCTTTTGGGAGACTATTGCCTTATACTCCTCGGGTCATTCACCGTGCCGGCGACCGCTTTAGTGTGTGGAATCCGCTGCGGTGATGCAATCGATGGCGAGCGCCACACACAGGCACAGCAGTTCGTTCCGTTCGTCGACGATGTCAAGTTCGTAGAAATCGCCCCACGTCAGCCACGCCTTCGCGATGCGCATGACGTCGCCGCGTCCGTCCGTGACGGCATAGTCGTGCGCGAGGAAATTGCCGCCGACGGTCCAGTCGAGGTTGCGGATGGTGTATTCCGGACGCAGGAGCGTGAATTCTTTGACGAATTCATACACATTGCCGCCGATTTCGATGTAGTAGCGCGGCAGCAGCGACAGCACTTTCTG
>JAITDM010000080.1 GCA_031282535.1 Oscillospiraceae bacterium | reverse complement strand
CTTCCGCGAGCGACAGTGCGTTCAGCACCGCCCGCATCTTCTTGTTGCACTCCTCAAATTCGTTCTCCGGCACGCTGTCCGCGACGATGCCCGCGCCGGAGCGGATGAAGACCTTGCCGTTTTTTTTGAACGCGATGCGGATGGCGATGCAGGTGTCCATGTCGCCGGTGAAGCCGAGATAGCCGATGGCGCCGCCGTACAGGCCCCGCTTGTTGTTTTCCAGCGCGCGGATGATCTCGCAGGCCCGGAGTTTCGGCGCGCCCGAGAGCGTGCCGGCCGGCAGCAGCGCCCCGATCGCGTCCAGCGCGGTCTTGTCCGCCCGGAGCGTCCCCCGCACGGTGGAGCCGATGTGCATCACGTGGGAGAAGCGCTCGATCCCCAGGTATTCCTCCACCTCGACGGACCCGAACTCGCTGATCCGCCCGATGTCGTTGCGCCCCAGGTCGACCAGCATGTTGTGCTCCGCCAGTTCCTTCGGGTCGGCCAGCAGGTCCCGCTCCAGCGCGCGGTCCTCCTCCTCCGTCCGCCCCCGCGGCCGGGTGCCCGCCAGCGGAAAGGTGTATACGTCCCGCCCCCGGAGCCGCACCAATGTCTCCGGCGAGGCGCCCGCGATCTCGATGTCGTCGCTGCTGAAGTAGAACATGTAGGGGGACGGGTTGATCGTGCGCAGCGCCCGGTAGGTGTCAAACAGGCTGCCCGACACCTCCGCCTCCATCCGGTTCGACAGCACGACCTGGAAGATATCCCCCTCGCGGATGTGCGCCTTGGCCCGCTCCACCATCGCGCAGTAGCGGTCCCGGTCAAAGAGCGCGCGCAGCGGCGACAGCAGGCGCAGCGGCGGCATCTCCGCCGGCGTCCCGTGTTCGATCAGCCACGACATGTACTCGATCTCGCTGACCGCACGATTGTAATTTTCTTCCAGCGCGTCGGTCTTCACCTGGATGATCAGTTGGAGCCGGCGTTTGAGGTGGTCGTAGGCGATCACCTTGTCGAACAGCATGAGGTCCACGTCCTTGAAATTTTCCTGGTCCTCGGCGCCCTGCTGCAGCGAGGGCTCCGCGTACTTGAGGTAGTCGTAGGAAAAATACCCGACGAGCCCGCCCGAAAACGGCGGCAGGTCCGGCAGGCGCGGACACCGGTTCTCCTCGATCACCTGCTGGATGGCCGCGCCCGGGTCCCGGGTCGAGAGACGGATCTCGGACCCGTTTCGGATCCGCAACGCCCCGTCCTGACAGGTGATCTCCAGTTTGGGGTCGTAGCCCAAAAAGGTATAGCGCCCCTTGGACTGCGGGTCCTCCAAGCTTTCGAGGATGTAGCACTGCCGGCTCAGGTGTTTGAGAACCTGAAAGATCTCCACCGGCGTCCGCGTACATCCGTCCAGCGTCCGGCAGACCGGAATCGACCGATACCCTGCGGCGAGCGCCGCCGCCTGCGCCTTGTCCGGCGTATACATCAAACATCGCCCCTTTCTCCCGGCGTCGGGGCCGGGCGCGGGACGAGCCGGCCGTTTCGGCACATAAAAAAGCCCGCCCCTGACAAAACTGTCAAGGACGGGCCGATCACACAACCCGCGGTACCACCTTGCTTCGGGGGCAGACCCCCACACTCTGCGGAATACCAACATATTCCCGGCAACTCACGTATGCCCTCACGTCGCGGAATACTCAGCCGAAGCCTTTGACCGCGCCCTCCGTGGTCCATTTCGGGGCGGCCCGGCCGATGCCGCAAACGCCGCCCGCACAACCTGCGTTCTGCCGGATCCCACCCCCCCGGCTCTCTGTGAGTGCACAGTTGTTTTTATCTCCACTTCAACGGTTTCATAGCCATATGTAATTTTTTTCAGTATACGGCATTCACACCGGTTTGTCAATCCCCAATTTTATGTTTTAAAATTTACATTTTATGGAATTTATTTCCTGCGAGAGGGAGGCCTTGCGGATGTTTGCCCGGCTGAGACAGGCCCTGCGGCCGAAGACGCCGTACCACCCGCGGCGCGTGCCGCACCTGACCGAACCGCCGACGCCGGCGGGGCTGACAAAGGCCTTCGGCGGCAGCGCGGACCTGCAGCGGCGCGAGGTACGCGTCGGCGGCGGGCGGGGATTTTTGGTCACCGTGCTGTCTTTGGACGGCCTCACAAACGGGCGTTGGATCTCCGAAGAGGTCCTGCGTCCTCTCTCCACCCACCCCCGGCTCCGGCACTGCCGCCGCCGCGGCGAACTGCTGGCCCTGCTGCAAAACGGCGGCGTCCACAGCGCCGTCTGCCGGGTGCGGACGACGGCGGACGAGGTGGCCGGCGACCTCGTGGCGGGGGCCTGCGCCGTGTTTGTCGAGGGGGCCGACACCGTCGTCACGTTCGAAGCCCGGGCGTTCCCTGTCCGCGGCATCTCGGAACCCACGGGGGAGAACGTGCTCAAGGGCGCGAAGGACGGTCTGGTCGAGAGCCTGCGCGTCAACACGGCGCTGGTGCGCCGGCGCATCAAGACCCCGGACCTGCGGTGCCGCGAAATCGTGGCCGGCCGGCAGACGCGCACGACGCTGTCCCTCCTCTATCTGGAGGGGCTGACGAACCCCGCGCTGGTCCGGGCGCTGGCCCGGCGCGTCGACGCGATCGACGTGGACGGCGTCCTCACGGCCTGCGACGTGGAGGAATACATCGCCGACAACCGGTACACCCTGTTCCCGCAGGTGCTCTCCACCGAGCGCGCGGACCGCCTGTGCAGCGGCCTGCTGGCCGGGCAGGCGGGCCTGCTCGTGGACGGTCTCCCGTTTGCCTACCTGCTGCCGATCACCTTCGCGCAGCTGATGAAGGCGCCGGAGGATTACGCGCACAACTACCTGGCCGCCTCCCTGATCACGGTGTTCCGCCACATGGCCTTCGTGCTGACGCTCACGCTGCCGGGTCTCTACCTGGCCGTCGTCACCTTCCACGTGGAGATCCTGCCCCCGCAGCTCGCCGCCGCCATCATCGCCACCAAACGCGCCGTCCCCTTCTCCTCGCTGATCGAGGTCGTCACGATGCTGGTGATCTTTGAACTGCTGATCGAGGCCGGGCTGCGCCTGCCCAAGGCGGTGGGTCAGACGGTCTCCATCGTCGGCGGGCTCGTCATCGGCGAGGCGGCCGTGGCGGCGGGCATCGCCTCGCCCGACGTCATCATCGTCATCGCGCTGACCGGCATCTGCGGCTTTGTCATGCCGAGCTACGATTTCTCGCTGGCCGTACGGTGTTTCCGTTTTCTCTTCGTCCTGGGCGCCCGGGTCGCCGGGCTGCCGGGGCTGTCCGCCGTCGGACTTTTTTTGATCCACCACATGGCCGGTCTGTCCAGCTTTGGCGTGCCCTACCTCACCTCCTTTGCCCTGGGCTGCCACCGGGACGCCATCGTGCGCGCGCTGCGCCCGCCGCTGTGGCTCGTCAAGGAGCGCTCCGACGCGCTGGACCCCCGCAACCGGCGCAACCAGCGATGAGCCGGCGGGGAAACGCACCCGGGGCGGCCGCGGGGGCGCGGGGGCGCCCGATCCG
>JAITDM010000059.1 GCA_031282535.1 Oscillospiraceae bacterium | reverse complement strand
CGGTGACCGGATAGATCTTTTGTGCGTCATTGCGCGAAACCTCCGCAGAGGACGCTGCCCTCGGCGTCCCGCGTTTACCGCATCACATCATGTCCGATTTTTGTGCGTCATGTACTGGCGCACAAGATAGGACAGCAGGCGGGCGGGGTCGGCGGCGTGGCAATGAATGCCGGCGCGCCGGAGGGTGGGTACGGCCTCCTGCTCCGATTCGCTGCGGTAGATGGCCGCCGCCTTGTGGTAGAGCGCCGGCATGTCGTCGCTCGGCTGCGCGGCCATGGCGGAGAGCTCCGGGTTCGAGAGCGAGGCGCAGAGCACGGCGTGGCGGCGCGCCGTCCGCGCCAGCGCCGCGCCCGCGGCATGGGCCGCCTCCGCCCCGTCGAGGTACGAAAACAGGCAGACAAACGCGCGGCGGCGCACACGCGTCTCCAAAAAAGCCGCAAGGTCGGTGAGGCTGCTCTCCACGCGCGCGGCGCTCACCTTGTACAAAAGCTCCAGCAGCCGGGCCATGTGGCGCGCGCCCTTGTCGGGCGGCAAAAAGGTCGTGACCTCCGCGCCGTAGAGGACGAGCCCCACCCGGTCGCCCGAGCTCAGCGCCACCTGCGCCAGCGCCGCGGCGGTCTCGGCCGCGCGGTCAAGGCGCGTGACGTCTCCCATCGGCGCCTCCATCCAGCGGCCGGTGTCGATGGCCAGAATGATCTGCTGACCCCGTTCCACGTCGTACACATTGGTCATGGGCCGCCCGGCCCGGGCGGTGGCCATCCAGTTGATCTTGCGGATGTCGTCGTCCGGCGTGTACTCCCGGATCCCGGTGAACTCCGTGCCCACGCCGCGCACGCGGTGGACGGAGGCGTCGGCGCGCGCCAGTTGGCGCCGGCTTGCCAGCATGCGGTACTTGCGCATCGGCCCCAGATCGGGGTACACCGGCACGCTGTCCGGGCACGGCAGGGCAAAGCGCCGCGTGCACAGGCCGAGGCGGCCGCGGATTTCTACATGGCAGTCCCCGAAGGAGAAACGGCCGCGCTGTGTGGGGCGCGCGGCGTAGCGGATCTCCAGCCGTCCGCCGGGCGGGCAGTGCTCCGCCTGGGGCGTGTGTTCCCACAAAAATGTCGCCGGCGGCGTGTCGATGATCCGCATCGATACCCTCTGGCGGCTCTTGTTTTCGACCGTCGCCGTGACGAGGGTCTCCCGGCGCAGCTCAAAGCTGTCCGAAAACGAGCGGACAGCCGCAAAATGCCGCCGCCGCGGGCTGATCAGCACGTCCACTGCGTACAGCAGCAAAAGAACGGTGTCGGAGATCATCAAAAGCTGTGAGGACAGGCCGAGCGGCGCGCCGATGGCCACGGTGAAGAGGGTGGCCATCAGCAGCAGGGCCATGGTTTTGGTGATGCCCATCGGTGCGCCCCCTCTCTGACGTGGGTTGCACCTGCAACCCACAATCTAAATTCTTGTTTTCTGCTGCCGCTTCGCGGCGGCAAGGTGCTAGCGTGGGTTGCACCTGCAACCCACAACCCAAATTCCTGTTTTTTGTCGCCGCGAAGCGGCGGCAAAGTACTATCTCGGCACCCGCGCCTCGCTCAGGATCTGGGCGAGCAGCCGGTCGGCCGTGGCGCCCTCGATCTCCGCGTCGGGCGTGAGGATGATGCGGTGGCGCAGCACGGGCGTCACCAGGGACTGAATGTCCTCCGGAATGACAAAATCCCGGCCCTCCAGCAGCGCCGCGGCCTTGGCCGTCTGCAAAAGCGCGATGGAGGCGCGCGGCGAGCCGCCCAGCAGGATGTAGTGGTTGCGCCGCGTGGCCTCGACAATGTCCAAAATATATCCAAACAGGCTGTCGTCCACGCGCACGCCCCCCGCTTCGCGCCGCGCGGCCAGGATGCCGGCGGCGTCGACGACGGGGTTCAGCCGCTCGAAGTCCCGCGGGTGGAAGCCCGCGTGCGTGTTGCGCAGCACCGCGTGTTCCTCCGGCCGGGTGGGGTAGCCGACCGTCAGCTTCATCATAAAGCGGTCGAGCTGCGCCTCCGGGAGCGGATAGGTGCCCTCGTACTCCACGGGGTTTTGGGTGGCGAAGACCATGAAGGGCTGGGCGAGCGGATAGTCCTGCCCGTCGATCGAGACGCGGTTTTCCTCCATCGCCTCGAGCAGCGCCGACTGGGTCTTGGGCGGCGTGCGGTTGATCTCGTCGGCCAGCAAAAACTGCGTGAACAACGGGCCGCGCTTCAGATGAAACGCGTGGGTGGACAGATCGAAGATGCTGGCGCCGATGATGTCGGAGGGCATGAGATCGGGCGTGAACTGGATGCGCTTGAACTCGACGCCCACCGACTGCGCCAGCGCGCGCACCGCCAGTGTCTTGCCCAGCCCGGGCACGCCCTCGATCAGGACATGGCCGCCGGAAAACAGGCAGATGAGCATGTGCCGTACAAATTCGTCCTGTCCCACGAAGATCCGGCCCATCTGCCCCCGGATGCTGGCGGAGGCCTGTGTCATCGTCATGGTGTCTTCTCCTTCCGCAGCCTCTCCATCTCCGAGGCCAGCGCCGGCGCGGCGGCCCGGCCGTTTTGCTGTGTCCCGATGGTCTCAAGCTGCTGTTCGATGTGTGGGTACCGCAGGCCGGTCCGGGCGACCAGGCGGCGGTAACAGAGGCGCAGCGCGTCGGGCCAGAGCCCGGCGCGCGCCATGAGGGAGGCGAGCGCGAACGTCTCTTCGGTCTCTTCCCGCGGCCGCCGTTCGGCCGGGATGTCGGGGGCGCCCAGCCGCGTGTTCAAAAAGAGCAGACACAGCAGCGCGGCGAAGAGGAGCTGCGCGAGCCCGGCGCGCAGCCAGTCGGGGAGGATGGAAAACGGCGTCTCGCCGCCGCCGGGCTGAAGATCACTGTCCACAATGCCTTCGCGGCCGTATTCGTCGAACCAGACGGTCCGGTCCCGCCAGGGCCAGAGCGAGGTGACGAGCTTGTGGACGGAGGCGGCCGAAACACTGCCGTTGCGGAAATTCCACGGGGTCTCCAGCGCCATGTACACGTTGCCGCGGGCCTGCCAGGCCGCCAGCGCCTCCGGGTTCTCCGGGTGCAGGCTGTCGGGGTCAAACACGAGCAGTACGCCGTCGCCCGTCTCCTCGATGCTCCGCAGCTTGCGCGCCACCTGAAAACCCTCCTCCTCCAGCAGCACATAGAGGGCCCGAACGCCGTCGGGGCCGTTGTTGTAAGAGCTGAACGGGAGGTCCTGGTTGGGCCGGAACAGTCCCAGAAGCAGGGCCCCCGCCAGGAAGAGCAGCAGCAAAACGACAATCCACCAGGTGTTTTTCTTCATGCCGCGGCCCTCCCCTCAAAGAGAGACGTCAGCGCCCGGCGCCAGTGCGCGAGCAGCGCGGGTTCGACCGGCTGACCGCCGTAGCGCCACACGGCAAAGACAAAAGAAAATGAAGCGAAGGCCTCGGCGCCCGGGTATCCCGCGCGCCGCAGGTCGGCCAGATACTGCCGGTTGGTGCGCCCCGGGACCTGTACGATGAGCCGGCACTCGCTCAGCCGCGCGAGCAGCGCCGCCATCAGGGCGGCGGCGGCCTCGGCCCAGGCGCCGGCGGACATCAGTTCGTCGGCGCGCTGCAGCCACTCCGCCGCCGTCGGCGCGCGCTCCGCCGGGCCGCCCTTCTTCTTTTTGGCCCGCGTATGTCCCCGCCGCGCCCGACGGCGGAGGAACCATACGACGGCCAAGACGATCAACACGGCCGGCAACGCGAAAAAGACATAACTCCACGGGCCGAACTGTGTGGCCGTCAGACCGATGCCGCTCAGAAGCCTGCGGAAGAATTCGACGATCGCCGTGAGGATGCGCTCCAGCAGCGACGAGGAGTACCCGCTGAACTCGGGCCGCGCCAGAATCTCATCCAGGTGCTGCGCCACTTCGGGCAGGCTCGGCGGACTGACCCCCATCATAGCGGCGTGTGGGGCGGCTGCGGGTACTCGGACGACAGCCCGTGGCTTCTCAAGTAGAGGTCGTAGCCCTCCCGGCGGATCCGGGCGTTCAGGTACACGAGAGAGGACACGATGGGGACAATCGGCGAGATCAAGGCGCCCAGCGGCGCGGACACGAGCGTATTCACCCAGAGAGGCGCGCCCAGCAGCGCGACGAGGAAGACGACGCCCAACGAGAGCATGGCCTGCACGAGGAAGACGATAAGATACGTGAGCGCCATGGTGCCGAGCATGCGCCAGAAGTTTTTGAAGGTGAGGGAGAGGGCCCGGCCCGCGGCCCGAAACCCGAAGGAGCCCTCGTTTACGGCCGCGGGGAAGATGAGCAGCGTCCACATGAAACCGACGGTGAACAAGATGGCGACGGCCACCAACATGATGGGCACGCCGATGAAGATGCTGGCGATGCTGCCCGACAGGGTCAAGACGCTCGCAAGCAGAGCGAAGAGAGCAAACAAGAGAAAGAAGGGGATGATCACGGCGAGCCCGGACACGATGCTGGAGAGCATGAGGACGACCCCCGTCAGGAGAAACCGGCCGTAGTGGTTCCGGGCCCGGGCGAACCAGCCGCCCGCCGTGTCCTTCACACCGTGGTAGTAGCCGGAGACCACGTTGGTGATCCCGCCGGTGACCATGGGCGTGATGAGTAGCGACACGGCGAAGTTCAGGAGAGAACCGGCGCGCATGGCTTCACTCCAGCTGGTGAGCATCGAGAGCATGTCGTTGTAATTGTCCAGGTCGCCGCCGATGATGTCGAGGTACTGGTTGAAAAAATTCGAGAGGCCCGGCCCGGACAGCCCGCCCGGCAGGGCGGACAGGAGCACGACATTGACGAGTAACAGCG
>JAITDM010000025.1 GCA_031282535.1 Oscillospiraceae bacterium | reverse complement strand
TGAAGGTGCAGGGCAGCCCCGCCGCGCGCACCGCCGTAATCGTGTCCTTCATGCTCTTCACCGTGGTGGTCATGAGCGCGCTGAGCCCCGCCAAGCGGATGTCCTGCGCGCGGATCGTGTCCACCACCGTCCCGATCGGCACGTCCTTGCCGAGATCGACGACGTCGTAGCCGTAATTTTCGAGCAGCATCCGCACAATGTTCTTGCCGATGTCGTGGATGTCCCCCTGCACGGTGGCGAGCAGGATCCTGCCCCGGCTCTCGCGCCCGCACCCGGTGCGCGTCATGTGGTCCTTGATGACCGCAAACCCCTCCTGCACCGCCTGGGCCGACTGCATGAGCTGCGGCAGAAAAATCTCGCCGCTCTCAAAACGCCGGCCCACCTCGTCCAGGGCCGGGATGAACTCGCGGTCGATGATGTCCAGCGGCGGGACGGCTTCGAGCCGCGCCCGTACGGCCCCCGCCGCCAGATCGCGGCGGCCCTGCGCGATGATCTCGGCCAGCGACAGCGTACGCGCCTCGGCGGATGCCGCGGGCGCGTCTTTTTCTTTTGTGCGCGCCGTGCGCGTCTCGATGTAATGCGCGGCGCCCTTGTCCTCGTTGTTCAGGACCCGGAAGACGTCCAGCACCTCGCGGTAACGCGCGGACAGCGGGTTCAAGATCGCGGCGTCCAGCCCGGCGCCCAGGGCCGCGGCCAAAAAGCCCGCGTTCACCGCCTCGCGCTCCGGCAGACCGAAGGACACATTGCTGACGCCCAGCACCGTGTGCAGCCCCAGCCCGGCCTTCACGCCGCGCACGGCCGCCAGCGTCTCCCGCACCTGCGCCTGCTGGGCCGAAACCGTGAGCACCAGACAGTCGATCAGCAGATCCTCCTCCGGGACGCCGTACCGGCGGGCCTCGTCCCGCAGGCGCCGGGCGATGTCCACGCGCGCCGCCGCAGTGGGCGGGATGCCGTCCTCGTCCAAGGTCAGGCAGACGAGCAGCGCCCCGTATTTCTTCACAAGCGGAAACACGGCCTCCATGACCGCGCGCTTGCCGTTCACCGAATTGACGATGGGTTTTCCGTTGTAGACGCGCAGGCCCGCCTCCAGCGCGGCGGGGTCGGCGCTGTCGATCTGCAGGGGCACGTCGGTGACGCCCTGCACCTCGCGGACGACCTTGGCCAGCACCGCCGGTTCGTCCAGTTCCGGCAGGCTGACGTTCACATCCAGCACGTCGGCGCCCGCCTGCGTCTGCGCGACCGCCTCACCCAGCAGGTACCCGACGTCGCCCGCGCGCAGCGCCGCCTGCATCTTTTTTTTGCCGGTCGGGTTCAGCCGTTCCCCGATCGCGGTGGTGGCGCCGTCCAAAATCACCGTCCGCGTACCGGAGGTACAGGCGGTGACGCGGCGCGGCGTGACGGCGGTCGGCGCAAGCCCCTCGATCTGCGCCCGGAGCAGCCGGATGTACGCCGGCGTGGTGCCGCAGCAGCCGCCCACGATCCGCACGCCCCGGCGCACCAATTTGAGGACCTCGTCGGCGTAAGCCTCCGGGCCCGTCTCGTAGACGGTCTGCCCGTCTCGGAAGACCGGCAGGCCGGCGTTTGCCTGCACGAGCACCGGCGGGCGGGCGTAGGTCAGCATCGTCTCCACGACGGGCGCCAGCAGCGCCGGGCCGAGGGAGCAGTTGACGCCCAGCGCGTCCACCCCCAGCCCCTGCAGCAGGATGGTCGCGGTGAGGGGGTCGCAGCCCACAAAGGTGCGCCCGTCCTCTTGAAACGTCATCGAACAAAAGACCGGCAGATCGGTGTTCTCACGGGCGGCCAGGACGGCCGCCTTCGCCTCGTAGGGGTCGGCCATCGTCTCGATGAGGATGAGGTCCGCGCCCGCCGCCGCGCCCGCGCGTACCTGCCGGCGGAAGACCTCGTAGGCCCTCTCGAACCCGATGGGTCCCATCGGCGCCAGCATCTGCCCGAGCGGGCCCACATCCAGCGCCACAAAGCGCGCGCCGGCCGCCCGCGCGCAGCGCACGCCGGCCGCCACCACCGCCTCCACTGGGGTCGCCCCGAGTTTCAGCTCATGGGCCTGGAAGGTGTTGGCGGTGATCACGTCCGCGCCCGCTTCCACATCGGCCTCGTGGATCCCCGTGACCATCTCCGGCGCCTCGATGTTGAGGAGCTCCGGCAGCGCCCCGGGCATCAGCCCGCGCTGCTGGAGCATCGTGCCCATGGCCCCGTCAAACAGCAAAATCCGATCCCGCATCCATGTCCGGACATCCGGCGGCGTCATGGACATGCCTCCCCTCGCTTTGCAAAATCACAGACGCCGCGCGCGGCGCAGTCCTCGCAGCGGCCGGCCGCCGGCCGCGCGGGGCCGCCCAGACCGATCAACGCCGTGACCGATTTGCGCGGCAGCAAAATCAAACTCTCCGTACAGGTGAGGCCGATCCGCCGGCCGGCGTCCAGCACGGCGAGAAACCCCGGCTGCAGCGTCAGCGGCAGGTCGCCGTAGCCGGGGCTGAAACGGCCCGCGCTCCTCATCGCCGCGTCCGCCTCCACCGCCCGCTCGGCCTCGTCGCAGACTTCCTCGATGAGCTGGTTGGCGCAGGCGTCCAGCACGAGCGCGCGGGTGAGGTCGGTGTGCTCCCACCGGCGGATCAGCGTGTCCGCCCCGACCCCGAGCGTCGCCGCCAGCAACGCGACCCGCCGGCAGCCCGTCAGGCGCCGGCGGATGTCCTGCCCGGGCAAAACCAGTGTTGTGCCGGCCGGAGCAAGACCGTCCGCCCTGTCCTCCATGTCAAAGATCCGCCAGACGTGCCGGGGCGCGGCGGTCTCGCGCATGAGCGCCATGCAGGATTCCACCAGCGCGTCCAGCTCCGCCGGCACCGCCTGGCGCCGGCGGCCCAAATACCTCAGCACCTCCGCCTTTGTCCGGTCCAACTGTCTCGTCCTTCCCTTCAGCCCTCAACACTCAGCACTCGTCTCTCAGTACTCAGCACTCAGCACTCAGCACTATCGCCTCAAGATCCGAGCCATGCAGGTCTCCGCGATCTCCGGTTTGTTCATCGTATAGATGTGCACGCCGTCCACGCCGCCGGCCAGCAGGGTTTCGACCTGCCGGGCCGCGTGTTCGATCCCGGCCGCGCGCAGGTCGGCGGGGCTGTGCGCGTGGCGGTGCAGCAGCTTGATGATCGCCGAGGGCAGAGACGCCCCGCACAGGAAGATCATCCGCTCGATCTGCTTGCGGCCCAAAATCGGCATCACGCCCGCCGAGATCGGGATCGTCACGCCGGCCGCGCGCGCCCTTTCTAAAAAACGAAAAAACAGATCGTTGTCAAAAAAGAGCTGACTGACCAGAAAATCCGCGCCGGCGTCCTGTTTGCGGCGCAGGTATTCGATGTCGCGCGCCGGACTTTCGCAGTCGATGTGCCCCTCCGGGTAGCAGGCCGCCCCGATGCAGAAGTCGCCGCGCGCGCGGATCTCGCGGATCAGTTCCTCGGCGTAGCGGTACGCCCCCGGCGGCGCGCCCTCCGGATCGTCCCCGCGCAGGGCCAGCACATTGCGGATGCCCTCGGCCCGCATCGCGTCGAGCTGGGCCGCCACGCGGCCGCGTTCGGCGCCCACGCAGGTGAGGTGGGCCATCGCCCGGATGCCGTACCGCCGCCGGACGGCGGCGGCGATCTCTGCGGTCCGGTTGACGGTACCGCTGCCGCCCGCGCCGTAGGTGACGCTGA
>JAITDM010000232.1 GCA_031282535.1 Oscillospiraceae bacterium | reverse complement strand
GTCCGGGCGCGGGTATTCCGGTCTGGGGGCGTTGTTGACCATCGTCGTGAAGAAAAACTTGCTGGGCATCCGCACGACCCCGGCGGGGTCCTGGGGGTCCGCGTCCTCGGCCAGGAACTTGTACATGGCCGGCGCCAGGCCCGCGGGCAGCGCGGCGGAAATCTTGCCGGCGCCGAGGGAGGTGTACGGGACGACAATCGGGTTCAGCTGCCGCGAGTCGGAGGAGCGGAGCAGCTTCAAAACCGTACGGGGCGTGAAATGCTCGACGTCCATGACAAGCGTGGCCGGTTCGTGCACCCCGATGTCCGAGGTGTCTATCTCCGTGATCCGGGCCGGCGTGAACGCGGTGTCGAGGAAATAGGCCTCCGGCGGAATGATGGCGGCCGCGAACGGGCTGCCGCCGTCGGTCCTGGCCCAGCGAAGACGTTGATGGGAGCCGACGACGCCGTTGTTGGTGGCCGTGGTGCCCTCGGCGTGATCAATCGTGATCGAATAGAAGGTATCGGGTTCCAGGCTTATCGTCGACGAGCAATTGGTATACGTCGTCGTGTTTCGCTCATACGATGTGTTCCACCGGCTGTGGAGCTGAACGCCGTTCACCCAAAGACGGATGCCTTCGTTGGAAGAAAAGCTGAATTGATACGTCGCGGTGGAACCGCCGGGCGGGGTTTTGATCCAGCCTGTCCTGCGGGTGGTCGTATACTCATAGCTCCCCGCCCGGTCCTTTAACAGACCTCTGAGGTCCGACCAGTTGATGGCCGGGTCGATGGTCGTGACCATATAATCGTCAAAATTGGTCATAAACCAGCCCCATTATAATATGACAGGATGGCAGTGTCTTTAAATTTTCTTGATGTATTTGGTGTATTTCTTGATATGTTTGGTGTATTTTTTGATATTTTTAGGTCATATTTTGATGTGTCTGGCATCCGGTTGCATCCGGTTGCGTCCGGCGGCGAACAATGGTAAAATAAAAGGAAAGCAGCCTGCCCAAAGTTGTTAGAGGTACCCAAATAGGAGGGGAAACGTCATGAAAGCCAGATTGCAGCCGCTCTGTTTCCGGGAGGCCAACGCACGGGAGGACGAGGAGCGCCGCGCGCAGCTTGCGACGCTCCGGAACTACTACGGGGAGGAGGCCGAACTGCTGCCGGAGCTGCCGGTCGGGGCGGCGCTGCCCGACGGGGTCGACGCCGTCCTGTTTCCCCAATTGATCGGCGCCTTGTTTTCCCACCGGGAGACGTTGCGCGCGCTGCCGCTGCCTGTCATCGTCCTGACGTCGGGCTTCGGCACCGTGGAGATGTGGGACTGGGAGATCGTCGCCTACCTGCGCGGGCAGCTCGGCCTCACGGTGTTTTCGCCGTACTCGGTCGAGATGGCGAAGGTCGTCCTGCGCGCCCTGTCGGCCAAACGGGCGATGCGGGCCCCCATGCGTTTTGTCATGTTCCAGGACGAGCCCGGCGAGGGGATGCAGGCGAACATCTTCAAGCGTTTCTACTGGTGGGAACGGGAATGCACCGAACAGATTCAAGACGCCTTTGGCGTGACGATCCTCTACCGAAGTTGGAAAAAATTGGGAGATATGGCGCGCGGCATCTCGGACGGGGAGGCCGAAGCGCTTTGGCGGCGGCGCGCCGTGCCGACGGAAGGGGTGTCCGAGACGGGTATCCTCCGGGCCGTCAAGCTGTACATCGCCGTGAAGCGCGTGCTGGACGAGATCGGCGGGGTGTACGGCGTCGGCGCGAATTGCCTGAATGAATCCTTCCACGTCGACTCCACCCCCTGCCTGGCCTGGAACTGGCTGTATGAATACGACGACATCATCTGGGCCTGCGAGGGCGACACCGTCACGCTGATCAGCAAGTACATTTTGCACGCAGCGCTGCAGAGGCCCATCATGATGACCAACATCTATCCGTTTTTGGTCGGCATGGCCGCGCTGAAGCATGAGAAGATCGACCGGTTTCCGGACATCCCGGACCCGGATCAACACGCCCTCGGCGTGCATTGCGGGTACTTCGGTTTCGCGCCGCAGCGTTTTTGCACGCACTGGACCATGCGCCCGAAGGCGCTTGAGATCGTAAACGACGAGGCCATCGTCATCGACTGCCGTCTGCAGACGGGCCCCGTGACGCTCGCGAAGCTCCACGCCGACATGAAGCGGCTGACCATCATCGAAGCGGAGATCGAGGACTATGTGCAGTACCCGGGGTCCGACTGCCGCAACGGCGCGCTGCTGCGCTACCGCAACCGCAGCGGGCACCGGGTCATGGAGGCGCTTTCTTCGCATCACGCCGTCATCCTGGTCGGAGACGTGACCGCGCTGCTGCTCCAGGCCGCCAGGGTGTATGGTTTTGAGACGGAAGTGATCTGAGATGAAAGAGACGATCATCGCCGTCGACATCGGTACACAGGGGACGAAAGCCGTCCTGTTCGACCTCGCGCTGCAAACGCTTGTCTCCAGCTTTGAGGCCTCGGTGCTGATCCAACCGGAGCCCGGCACGCTCTGGCAGGAACCGGACGACATTTACGGCTCTGTGCTGCGCGTCGTTCAGGCGCTGCTGCACGCCGCCCCGGAACCTGTCGAGGTGCTGGCTCTCGGCGTGGACTCACAGATGGCGGGGATCATGGGCATCGCCGCGGACGGCGAGGCCGCGACGGTGTACGATTCGTGGCTGGATTCCCGCTGCGAGCGCTATGTGACGCTCATGCGCGAGCGGGCCGGCCGCCGCGTGACGGAGATCACCGGCGGGCCGGTCACCTTCACCCACGGCCCCAAAATCCTCTGGTGGAAGCACGAACACCCGGAGGCCTACCGCCGCGTCGCCAAGTTTGTGCTGCCGCACGGCTATGTGGTGGGCAAGATCTGCGGTCTCGACGCGCGCGCCGCGGTGTTTGACCACACCGGCCTGCAATATTCTGGCTTCGGCGACAACCTGCATCTGTGCTGGTCGGAGGAATTGCTGGAGACATTTGACATAGAGGCGGACAAGATGGCGCGTGTGGTCTCGCCCTTTGCCGTTGTCGGGACGACATCGCGGGCATTCGCGGCGGCGACCGGTTTGCGCGCGGGGACCCCGGTCACGGCGGGCGCGGGGGATACGGCGGCTTCGCTGTTTGGCGCGGGGCTGTTTGCCCAAAACCGCCTGCTGGACTGCGCCGGAACGGCGTCGGTGCTCTGTGCACTGACCGACACCTTTGTGCCCGACACCCGCTTTGGCACGGTGACGATGATGCGCGCGCCCGAGGACGGTTTTTGGTATCCGCTTGCCTATATCAGCGGGGGCGGCCTGTGCCTGCGCTGGTTCCGCGATCAATTCACGGGCACGCCCCCCGTCTCATACCGCGCGCTGGATGAGGAGGCCGCCGGTCTCGAACCGGGCAGTGAGGGCGTGGTCTTTGTGCCGCACTTCGCCGGCCGGGTGCTGCCGAGCGATACCGCCCTCAAGGGCGGCTTCACAGGGCTGGACTGGAAACACAGCCGCGCGCACCTGTACCGCGCCGTCATGGAGAGCATTGCCTATGAGTACGCCTACTATCTGTCGGTGCTGCGGGCGCTCTACCCGACCGGAGATTTTGGGCAGCTCGTCTCCATCGGCGGCGGCGCGCAGTCCGAGCTGTTTTTGCAGATCAAGGCGGACGTGCTGGGCGTGGGGGCCTCCTACTACCGCACGGGGGACACCGCGCTCATTGGCAGTGCCGCCATTGCGGGCAAAGCGGTCGGGGTCATCGACGACCCCCATGCACGGATTCAAGACACGTTACAGGTTGCGCGCACGCTCCCCTGCGACGCGGCGGCGCACGCGCGCTATGGACCCTGTGTCCGGCGGTATCTCCGGGTGCTGGAGGCCATGTCGGCGCTGAGCCGGTTTTGACGGGCGCTTCGTCTGTGATCTTGTTGGTAGGGGACATAATTTGAGGAGGACATTCGGATGAGTGCAACCCTTGGCATCTGCCTGATCGGCGCGGGCCGCGCCGGGATGATCCACGCCCGGAATTTCGCGTTTCGGGTGCCGGGCGCCCGCGTGACGGCGGTCTGCGACGTGCGGGCGGAGAGCGCCCGCGCGTCGGCGGACGAGCTCGGCGCCTCGTGGCACACGGACTTCCACACGGCGCTGGACCGCCCCGATGTGGACGCGGTGGTGGTCGTGACGCCGACCCGGCGCCACCGCGAGGTGGTGCTGGCCGCCGCGCACGCGAAAAAGCACATCTTTTGTGAAAAACCGCTGGCCATCGACGCGCCGTCGTGCGCGGCGATGATC
>JAITDM010000221.1 GCA_031282535.1 Oscillospiraceae bacterium | reverse complement strand
CCCCTCTATTTTTATTACATGGCAACTATCTGGGTGGCCAGGCTGCGGCCGTCCACTTCGATCAGACCGTAGGTGACGGGACCGAAGCGGGGGAAACTGAGGCTGCCGGGGTTCATGAGGAGCAGACCGTTCTCGTCTTCGCAGAAAGGCATGTGCGTGTGGCCAAACAGGGCCACACGGGCGCCGGCGTTTCGGGCCGCCGCGGCCAGGGTGCGCGTCGTGCGTTTGACGTCGTGCAGATGCCCGTGCGTCAGGAAAAACGTCACGTCCTCCACCGTCAGCACCCGGACCGCCTCGCCCCCGACCGCCATGTCGCAATTGCCCTGCACCGTGACCGGCGCGGGGCTGCCGGGCGGCAGGGAAAGCGCGCGGATGTCCCGGGAAAAATCTCCGAGGTGGATGATCAGCCCGGCCGGACGGTTCTCCACCACAGAGCGCATGTGACCCAGATGACCGTGGGTGTCGGAAAACAGCAAGATACGGGTCAATGACCACGCCCCCGTTCCAAAAACGACCCTCGCCGCATATAGTAATGGTAAAATGATGGTTCAGGTGTCAGAAGTACCATTGATGAAGGAGGCAAGGCCATGGACAAAGTCTTCCCCCCCGCGTCAGACGCGCCGGAGACGCCGGCGCCCGGCCCCGTACCGGGCGGGCCGTCCGCCGCGGCGGACACAACCCGCACCCCCGCCACGGCCCTTCTGGCGCTGCTTGAGGCCTGCCGCGGCGCGGCCGGCGATAATACACACGGCGAAGCCCTGCTGCTCGCCCTGCGGCCCTATCTGCGCCCGGAGAGACGGGCCCAGGTGGAGCGGATCGCCGAACTCGTCCGGCTCGCCCGCGCGGTGCACGCCGGATACCAGACGACGTCCGGAGGCGAGACGCATGCATAGCCGCTACCCCGAAGCGCCCGCGCGGGCCGCGGCGCCCGCCGCTGAAACAGGCCCGGCGCGGCCGATGCGCGCGCCGGCCGCGCCAAAAACACATGCCCCGGCGTCTGAGGCCCGTACCGGGCGGGACGCCGGGGATATCCTGCTGCTGCTCGTCGCGCTGTTTCTATGCCTGGAGAGCGAGGACGACGAAATCCTCGTCCTGCTCGCGCTCCTCCTGTTCGCCGGACTTTGACCCCGGCTTTTCCGGGGAAGGCGCCGTCAGTCCAGGTTCATCGCAAGCTGCGCGTCCGGCAGCCGGAACACTTCGTCGGACGGCCGGTACAGCTCCACGGACTGAAGCACGCAGCTGTATTTCAAAACCCCGTCCAGCCTCTTCTCCATGCGAAGCAGGAAGCCGTTTTCCAGGGAAATCCACCAGGCGTGCACATATTTGGACTTCGCCGCCTGCGACTCCACGAAGATACAGGGCTGGTTCTCCCACACGAGGTAGGAAGCGGAGAGGATCTCCGCCGGATCACAGGTGAGCAGCGGCCCATAGGCGGCCAGACCGGCCTCGTCTTCGACGGTGACGTTGCCGCGCGCCGTCGGGTGGTACGGGCTCCCCTGCGACGCCCAGAGGAAGACGCGGGTCCGGCCCGTGAGCAAATTGGCGGACAGCCGGCGCCCGGCGTCGTAGATCTCCGCCCGGGTGTAGCCGTCCGCCGCGAACACGCGCCGCTCCATCGGCCCCGAGCTGTCGCCTTCCCAGAACCACTCCACCTGCCAGACGCTGCTGTACTCGGGCGGCTGCTTCAGCTCGGAGAGGATCTGCTGGGCGTTGGTGCGGTCGATGTCCGCCGCAAAAGCGGGCGGAGAGACGGGCGCCGGCGGCGTAGGAGAGATCGTCGGCGACACCCCGGGCGAGGACGGCGCCGGCTGCCACGTCGGAGAGGGAGACGGCAGAACAATCGCCGGCTTCACCGCCGTCGGAGCACGAAACAAGTACAGCGTGACAGCCATCAGAGCCGCCACGACGATCACCGTGGGCAGCAATACGGGCAGCATCCCTTTCCGGCCCCGGGGCCTCCTTCGTCTCAACTCGATGCGCCTCCCGTCGACGTTCCTCCCGCATCAAACACATCCGGCGGCGCGGCGCGCAGGCCACAGTGGTGCAAAATGGCCTCGACAATCCGCCGGCAAGCCTCGCCGTCGCCATAGGGGTTCACGGCCTTTGCCATTTTCGTGTACTCCGCCGCGTCGTCCAGCAGCGTCGCCGCCATGGCCACGATGTCGCGCCGGTCCGCGCCCACCATGCGCACGGTCCCCGCCTCCACCGCCTCGGGGCGCTCCGTCTCGCGGCGCATCACCAGCACGGGGCGGCCCAGCGCGGGCGCTTCCTCCTGAAGCCCCCCCGAATCGGTGAGGACAAAGTGGCAGCGCGCCATGAGGTTGTGCAGTTCGTCCACCGGCAGCGGGTCGATCAGATGGATGCGCGGCACATGGTCGAGGATCCGGTTTGCCGGCTCCCGGACCGCCGGATTCAAATGCACCGGCAGCACAATGTGAATGTCCTGGTAACAGGTGGCCAGGTCGCGCAGCGCCCAGAAAATGTTGACAAACCCGTCGCCGTAGTTCTCCCGCCGGTGGGCGGTGACCAGAAGCACCCGCGCGTCCGGCGGCAGGGCGGCCAGCGCCGGCGTCCGGAAGACGTAATCATCCCGCACCGTCAGCCGCAGGGCGTCGATGACCGTGTTGCCCGTGACAAAGACGCCGTCCGTGACGCCTTCCCGGCGGAGGTTCTCCCGGTTTTGCACCGTGGGGCAAAAGTGCAGGTCGGCCAGCACGCCGACCAGACGGCGGTTGGCTTCCTCCGGGTAGGGGGCGTACTTGTCGCCCGTGCGCAGGCCCGCCTCGACGTGCCCGATCTTCACTTTGTGGTAGAAGGCCGACAGCGCGCCGGCCAGGGTGGTCGAGGTGTCGCCGTGTACCAGAACGAGGTCGGGGCGCGCTTCGGCCAGCAGCGCGTCCATGCCGGTGAGCGCTTTGGTCGTGATGGTGGAGAGGCTCTGGCTCTCCTCCATGATGTTCAGGTCATAGTCCGGGGTGAGCGAGAACAGCGCCAACACGCCGTCCAGCATCTCCCGGTGCTGCGCGGTCACGGCGCAGTATGTCTCCACGCCGGGGGTCCGGCGCAACGCCAGCACCAGCGGCGCCATCTTCACCGCCTCGGGACGGGTCCCGAAGACAGTCATCACCTTCAGGGGCGGCATAAAACGATCTCCTTCAAGTCTTCGAATTCGGGGGCGGTGGCGGGGACGCCGCGGCGGGGGCGCCGTCCTCCGCCTGACCGTCTTCCGACGGTGCGGCCGGGGGCGCGCCCTTTCGGTTCATGCGGAACAGCCGGGCGCCCACGAGGACGGCGACGATGACCGCCAGCAGAAAATACATGGCCTTGAGCTCGCCCGACGTGGTGAGCAGCACGGCCGCGAGGCCCAAAATGGCGGACAGCGTATACAAAATGGCCACCGACTGTTTTTGCGAGAACCCCATGTCGATCAGCTGGTGGTGAACATGACTCCTGTCCGGCGCGATGGGGCTCTGTCCGCTGGACAGCCGGCGCACAATGGCCATCACCGTGTCGAAGATGGGCAGTCCCAAGATCAAAAACGGCACGGCGAACGAGATGATCGTATAAAATTTGAACAGGCCCAGGATGGAGACACAGGCCAGCACATAGCCGAGGAAGGTGGCGCCGGTGTCGCCCATGAACATCTTGGCGGGGTTTATGTTGTACGGCATAAATCCGACGCAGGCGCCGGCGACCGCCGCCATGATGACGGCCACCTCGGGCTGGGCCAACAGCAGGGCGATGACGAGCAGCGTAAGGGACGAGATGGCCGACACGCCGACCGCCAGCCCGTCCAGCCCGTCGATGAGATTCACGGAGTTTGTGATGGCGACGATCCACAGCACGGTGAGCGGCCAGGACAGCACGCCCAGGTCGATGTAGGAGACGTCGCTGAAAAAGATCGGGTTTGAGAGAAACTCAACGACCACGCCGTGAAACACCGGGACCAGCGCGGCCACAATCTGCACGATCAGTTTGATCCAGGCCTTGAGACGCACGACATCGTCGATGACGCCGAGCACAATGATGACGACGGACCCCAGCAAAATCCCGCGCACGGGCCGGGAGACTTCATAAAATACCAGGATCGCCGCCAGCGTGCCCGCAAAGATGGCGAGCCCCCCCAAACGGGAGACCGGCGTCTTGTGGATCCGCCGCCCGTCCCTCGGCACGTCGATGGCCCCGATGATGTGGGCAAACCGGCGCACGGCCGGGGAGGCGGCAAACGAAACCACGCCGCCCATCGCGAAGGTGAGCAGCGCCAGCAGCGGCACGGAGAGTTCCACCGGACATCACCCCTTCGGCAGAAACCCGACGGCGTGACGCACGTCGGCCATGGTCTTCTCCGCGATGGCACAGGCCCTCTCCCGGCCGCGCGCCATCTCGGCTTCCAAAAAGCCAGGGTCCCGCAGCAGCGCCTCCACCCGTTCGCGCACCGGGCGCAGCAGCGCGACGACGGCCTCTCCGACCGCCGGCTTGAAGACCCCGTACCCCTGCCCCTCGAACTGCTTTTCGGTCTCTTCGAGGGAGAGACCGGTGGCCAGCGCGTAGATGGCCATGAGGTTGGAGACGCCGGGTTTTTGGGTCGTATCGTAGCGGACCTGCGCGTCCGAATCGGTCACCGCTTTTTTGAACTTCTTCATGATGGCGTCCGGGGCCTCCGTGAGCAAAACATGGGACGCCGGGTTGGGGTCGGATTTGTCCATCTTCCGCGTCGGGTCCGTGAGGCTCATGATGCGCGCGCCCACCGGCGGGATGTAGGGCTCCGGCAGTGTGAACACATCGGGGTGGACGCCGTTGAAACGCACGGCGATGTCCCGCGTGAGCTCCACATGCTGTTTCTGGTCGCCGCCCACCGGCACGAGGTGCGCCTGGTAGAGCAGGATGTCGGCGGCCATGAGCACGGGGTAGTCAAACAGCCCGGCGTTGATGTTGTCGGGGTGCCGGGCCGACTTCTCTTTAAACTGCGTCATGCGCGAGAGCTCGCCGAACATCGTGTAGCAATTCAGCACCCAGGTGAGCTCCGCGTGCTGGGGCACCTGGCTCTGTATAAACAGAACGTTCCGCTCGGGGTCGAGGCCGATCGCCAGCAGCAGCGCATAGAGCTCCCGCGTCTGGCGGCGCAGCTCTTCCCTGTCCCGCCGGATCGTGATGGCGTGCATGTCGACCACACAGTATACGCTCTCGTACTGCGGATCGTCCTGCAGGGCGACCCAACTGCGAAACGCGCCGAGATAGTTGCCGAGGGTCGGCGTGCCGCTCGGCTGCACGCCGCTCAAAATTCTTTTTTTCATCATATGCAAAGACCACGCCTTTTCTGAATCATTTCCCGCCGCGCGGGGTTTAGGGCCGCGTCTCAACACGCAGCACTCAGCACCCAAGCAGTTCGTCCAGGGCTTCGCCGAAGAGCGCCATGCCGTGGTCGATCTGCTCGGGCGTGGGCATGGAAAAGTTGAGGCGGAACCCGGGGGATGGCTTCTGGTCGTCCACGGCGAAGGTCTGGCCCGGCACGGCCGCCACTTTGCGCCGGCCCCCCAGCCGGCACAGCGCCATGCCGTCGTACCCGTCCGGCAGTTCGCACCACAGGAAAAGCCCGCCGTCCGGGCAGGCGCTGCGCACCCGGTCGCCCCAGCCGCGCACATGGGCGAACATGCGGTCGCGGCGCTGGACATACAGGCGGCGGCAGTCCGCAATGTGGGCGTCGAGGTCGCACCGCTGCAAATACTCCGAAACCACCATCTGAAAGAACAGGTTGGTGTGCACGTCCGAGACCTGTTTGGCCACCGTCATCTTGGCGACGATCTCGCGCGGGGCGCACACAAAGCCCACACGCATGCCGGGCGAGATCACCTTGGAATACGAACCGAGATAGACGACGCGGCCGTCGGTGTCCAAGCTCTTGACAGCCGGTACGGGCGCGCCCGAATAGCGCAGTTCAAAGTAAGGGTCGTCCTCCACAATCAGCACGTTGTACCGGTGCGCGAGCGCGAGCATCCGCGCCCGCCTGTCGGCCGGCATCGTGGCGCCGCAGGGGTTTTGAAATGTCGGAATCGTATAGATGAATTTGGCCCGCGGCGTGTCCCGCAGCGTGCGCTCCAGGGCCTCCACGTCCATGCCCTGCGCGTCCATCGGCACGCCCACAAGCTTCGCGTTATACGCGCGCAGGGCGTTCAGCGCGCCGATGAAGCTGGGGTCCTCGCAGACGACGACGTCGCCCTCGTTCAGCAGCACCCGCGCCGCCAGATCCAGCCCCTGCTGGCCGCCGCTTGTGATGATCAGGTCGTCGTCCGGGCCGCCGACGCCGCTGCGCGCGCGCAGCCGGGCGGCCGTCTGCTCGCGCAACGGTCCGTACCCCTCCGTGATGCCGTACTGCAGCGCCGGTCCGGGTCGGTCCCGAAAGAGATCGGAGGCGATCCGCGCCATATCGGCGGCCGGAAACGTCTCGGGCGACGGATTGCCCGCAGCCAATGAGATGACGGTCGGGTCCTCCAGGACTTTGAAAATTTCCCGAATGGCCGAGGGCTGCACCCCCGAGATCCGGTCTGAAAATGTGTACTCCATACCGCGCCTCCCACCTGTCATCGTTTCAAACAAGACGTATCCTATGTATCATAGCACAAACCGATGCAACTGGCAATCGCATCGGTGTGAATTTTTATCGAACAAAGCAAAAACAGGCCGGAGGAACCCGCGCGGGCCCCTCCGGCCTGAACCTATGAGTTGAGAATGATGAATCGTGAATGAATTCTCAATTCTCCATTCTCAACTCTCCATTCTCAATTACGCCGCCCGCGGCGGCGCCGGCGGCGGAGCGTGCCGCCCGCGGCGGTCAGCAGCGCGCCGAGGGCCAGGCACCCGCCCACGACGTTCACGCCGCCTGTGTACGGCAGGTCCGTCGCACGGTCGGAGGGCGGCGGTGTGGCGCCTCCGCCGCCGGAAGGCGGGACGCCGCCCTCATCGCCGTCCCCGGGCGGGACGCCGTCGCCGGCGTCATAGGGAGGCGGCGTGG
>JAITDM010000216.1 GCA_031282535.1 Oscillospiraceae bacterium | reverse complement strand
CAGTTTCGGATTTGTTTCGCCGAGATCACCTGTATGGAGCGGGACATCGCCCAGCAGAGCATGAAGCAGGGGCTCGTCGTGCGCCCTTTTTACAATCTGAACGTGTACCGGATCGAGGAAGCGCTTGCGGAGCTGCGTTCGTTTGCAGGCAGCGAGGAGATGACGGAGGGCCTGCGCGCGCTGGAGAGCGCATATGACGAGTACATGCGCGTCTCCCAGATGGGCGTGCGGTATTCCCTCGAGGGGGAGCGGGACCCGGAATTTCTGGCCCTGCTGGACGAGCTGCCCTGGTACCCTTACGCCGAGCAGTTGAGGCAGGTGGTGAGCCCCGCGGAGGCGCTCACCGCCGCGAGCGAGACGTATTTCGCGGCGCAGACGCAGCGCAGCGACGCCTTTTTGGGGCGGACGGCCTACCTGATGATCTCGCTGAACCTCGTCGCGTTTGCCGCGCTCTCGCTGTTCGCGATCGGGTTTCTCCGAAAATCGCTCCGGCCCCTCCGGCGGCTCAGGGAGGACATGGAGCGGATCGAGCGGGGCGACTTTGCCCTCGCGCCGGCCCCTGTCGCCAACAACGAGGTCGGCCGCCTGACCGTCGGCGTCCACCACATGGCCGAGACCATCCGGGTCATGCTGCAGACCCGCGCGCGGGACGAGGCCCGCAAGCGCAAGCTGGAGCTGGCCGCCCTCTCGTACCGGATCACCCCCCATTTTCTGTACCACACGATCCACTCCATCCACTGGATCGCCCGGCTGAACAACATCGTGAGCATTGAGAAGATGACCGCCGCGCTGGTGAGGCTCCTCCGGTTCCAGTCCCGGGGCGACGAATTCATCACGCTGGCGGAGGAGATGGCGCTGCTCGAGAGCTATTTTTCCATTCAGGCATACCGGTTTCCGGACAAATTCCACGCCGAGTTCCGGTTGCCCCCGGCGCTGGCGCAGACGAAGGTGCTGCCCATGCTGTTACAGCCGCTCGTGGAAAACGCGATCTTCCACGGCATCCAGCCGCTGCCCCACGAGGGGGAGATCGTGGTGGAGGCCGCCGCGGAGGGTCCGGACGTGCGGATCTCGATCGCGGACAATGGCGTCGGGGCCACGGACGACATCCTGCGGATGTTAAACGGTGAGGCGCTCCCGCCGCCTGCGGAGGCGGAGGCGGACGCGGCCCCGCCGGGCGCGGAAGAGGGGGAGGAGGGGTTCGGCATGGCGATCCAAAACATCCGCGACCGCTTGCGCCTCCGCTACGGCGACAGGGTCAGCCTGCGGTTCGCACACCGGGCGGGCGGGGGGATCGTCGCGACGGTCCGGTACCCGGCAGAACCGAATTCTTAAAAATGAGACATAAAGACAGACGACAAAGCGGCCAATTTATTCTCATTTTTGAGAATAAATTGGCCGCTTTGTCGTCCCCAAAAGCAAGAAGCGATGCACAGACCTTGACAGGTTGCGGGAGATCAAGTAAAATACATCTGCTAAATTGTGAAAAATGCGGATGTTGTTGAGATGAGCGAATTTTTCACGAGGGCCGAACAAAGGGGTTTGATAACCGAACAAAGGTACTTGACATGGGGATGGATATCGCATATGATGTGCGTGGCTCAGAGAAGAAAAGGGGAGAGATTTGAGATGAGAACAAAGAGAACGAACCGGTTCATGGCGCTGCTGCTGGCGGCGTCTGTTTTGCTGTGTCAGGTGTTTGTGACGACGGCGCTGGCGGCGCCGGAGGACGCCGCCGCCGATTTTGTCGTGGAGGACGGCGTCCTCACGCAGTACCTGGGGCGCGGCGGCGAGGTCACGCTGCCGAACGCCGTGCGGGAGATCGGCTCCGGCGTATTTCGGGGGAACCGCGATCTGATCCGCGTGACGTTCGGGCCGGACGTGGTCAAGATCGGCGACAACGCCTTCCGGGACTCGGGTCTGACCGGCAGCATCACGTTCCCGGCAGGGCTTCAGACCATCGGCAGCGCGGCGTTTTACGGGTGTTCCCGGCTCATCAGCACGCTGGCGATTCCGACGCAAGTGCAGAGCATCGGCAACGACGCGTTCCGGGGCTGCTCCGGCCTCACGGGCCTGGGCCTGTCCGAGGGATTGCTCACGATCGGCAACAACGCCTTTCGGGACTGCACGGGCTTTCGGAACGACCTGATCATCCCAAACACGGTGACGAGCGTGGGCAGCGCGGCGTTTTACAACTGTTCGGGTTTCGACGGGCAGCTGCAACTCTCGGCGTCCATGACGGTCATCAACGACTCCACATTTTACGGGTGCAGCAACGTCACCGGAGAAGTGGTGATCCCGGACAAAGTCACGCGGATCAATGATTCGTACGCGTTCCGCGAGATGCAGAAGATCACGGCCATCCGGTTTGGGACGGCGCTCACAACCATCGGCACGTACTACACCTTCTACAACGATACGGCGGTCACGACGCTCACGTTCACCAGCGCCGCGCCGCCGGCCGGAGCGACCGGCATTCTGGGTCAGTTTGCCGCTCTGCGGACGATCTACGTACCGGAGGCGGCGTACGCCGCCTATGTCAGCGCGTTTTCCGGGTCCCTGGCCGTTGGTGTGCGCCTGCTGCCGGCGGGCGGCGGCGGGGCGGATTTCCTGGTTGAAGACGGCGTGTTGTACTACTACAGCGGCGAGGGCGGCGAGATCACGATCCCGAACGGCGTCACGGAGATCGCGGCGAACGCGTTTCGCAACAACCGCAGCGTCACGGCCGTACACTTCCCGGCGGGGCTG
>JAITDM010000205.1 GCA_031282535.1 Oscillospiraceae bacterium | reverse complement strand
TGAACGCGACGACGATCATCTACTGCATCGTTTATGTAATAATGTCCGTTGGCATCCTGAAGCTCCGCAGGGAGAAGCCGGACCTTGAGCGTCCGTTCAGGGTGAAGGCGCTCCGGGGGATCGTCACGATGTTCCTCGTCGTGCTCGTGTTCGCGATAACCGCGTCCTTCGCGACGGGAACGCCGATGAACGCCGTCGCGTCCTCGGCTATCTCCGCCGGCTTCTTCATCGTCCCGCTCCTGATCTTCCGCAGATGCCGCGCGTCGTGGGGCGAGGAGGTGCAGGCGAAGCTCAAGGAGCACGCGGACGCAGCCGAGGCGGCGCGGTAGAAGCCGCGGGCCGGAGTGGCCGCGTGCAGCAAAGCGCCGCGGGCGCAATGACGTTGACATCCGTCCGCGTCTTGGATATAATAAATCCATTGGGGAACGTTGTCTTCTCTTTCGATGTTTTTATAAAAATCAGCGGAAGATGTTTGAACGATAAAATCGGGGTATAAAATAAGCAGGGCTATAATTGAAAAACCTTTGGGGAACGAAACCATCGGGAAGGGGCAAAATGTGATGCGTAGGACGCAGAACGGAATGGTGCGCAGGCTACCGCTATCCTTGGACGCGAGACTCGCGTCCCTGCTCGTGTCGTCCGCGATACTGTGTGCGACTATGGCCGTAGCCGTGTGCGCGGGCGCTCTCATCTTCTCGCATAGCGGTCTCCTCCTTTTTGCAAAGCCCGCGACCACGCCTGTCGTGAACGTAGCGGTCGCCCCGGCGGATCCTGCGGACGCGGACGCCATCCCTGAGGGCTCGGAGCTCAGGGCCCGGACGCTTTCGGTCTTTGACGGCGCGCATGCCGTCACGCCCGGCGCCCTGTCGGACGCGGACTATCTCTATGACCTGCTCTCGTCCGAGACGGGCGACATAGCCGTCCTGTCCGCGGATATACGAACGCCTGAAGCGGCCGCGAACGCCGCCTTCATCCAGAATAACCCCCCCCCCCCAGAATATACCTCCATTCTTTAGAACAGATCGCAAGGGAGGAAGGCCTGACCCCGTCCTTCGCGGCGGCCCTGCCCCTCGATATCACCCTCGTAAAGAACGACAGAGAAGTACAGCCGGGAGGCGCCGTAAACGTCACCGTAGACGTGCCGGACGGCATGGACCCGGACACCGTGGCCGTCTACCACGTCGCGGAGGACGGCGCCGCCGAAAGGATGCCCGGCCGCCTCACGAGTGACAAGGACGCGCGGCAGCCCCGCTACACCTTCACGACCACGCACTTCTCCCGGTATACCATCGTCGGCAACGGCAACGTCGATGACAGCAACGACAGGGTGACGTCCGCACAGGTCCTCACCTCGGGAAGCAGGGGCGCGACCCTGCAAAGGCACACCGTCTACACCGTGACGGGGGACACGACCATCACCGGCGATCAAAACCAGAACGGCCTCGTCGTCGCCGCGGACGCGGACGCGAACAACCCCGCCGTCCTCTTCATCCCGAACGGCGTGACGCTGACCGTGCGCGGCGGCGACGGCACGGGCGGCGGCGGCGGCAAGGCCGCCATCCTGCTGCGAGACGGCAACTACCTCTACGTGCGCGGCGCGGGGACGCTCAAGGTCTACGGCGGCGCCGGCTCGCGCGTCGGGACCTCCGACGTCAACGGGCAGGACGCCTACTACGAGGCCTACTGGAACATCATCTATGTCGAATACTATACGCGCGGCGGCACCGGCGGCCAGTCGCAGGGCGGCGGCGCGGGCGGCGGCGCGGGTATAGGCACGGACGGTGGAAACGGAGGCGCCCGCGCTACGTGGCGCGCGGGCGCCCCCGAGATGTACATAGGCGGCGGCCAGCTGTACGCCGAGCAGTATTCCGGCTCGCCGGGCGGCGGCGGCGGGAACGGCGGGAGCACGGGTACGGCCGGTACGCTCTATGTGCTCGACGAGACCCATGTCAGGGGCGCGGGCGGCCTCGCCGCGGGCTCAAGCGGAGGAGGAGGAGGAGGCATGGCCGTAGGCGCACCCACTTCCTACCTCTCCCCCGGCGCGGGCGGCGGCGGCGGCGGTGGCGGCGGCGGCGGTTCGGGCGGTAACGGCGTCTTCATCGGTTCCGGCGGCGCGGGCGGTGGCGGTGGCGGTGGCGGTGGCGGCGGCGGCGTCTCCTACCTGTGGAGAGCGGGCGAGGAAAACCCCTTGCCATCGGGTGGCGGCGGTGGCGGCGGCAAGGGCATCTCCAACGGGACTGACGGCGTCGGCGGACAACCCAATGAGTTTTTCAACATTGACTGGCTCCTCGGCGGCAAACAGGGCCCCTATGGCGGTGCGGGCGGTGCGGGCGGCGCGGTCGGCGCGAGCGGCGCTGGCGGCCGTATATTCGTGTCCACCTACGCTGGCGCGGATCCCCAGACCGCGCCCGGAAGCTACCAGAACATCCACGGCAAGATCGCGACCACGAGCACGATCAACACGGACAAAAACTCGAAATTCAAACTGGCGTTCATAAAGGCCACGCCCGCGAGAGCCTCCGGCACGCCCGTCTACAGAGGGCCGGACGCTATCATCGCAACGGCCGGCATCAATCCCTCCTTCAATTATGACTTCGGCGCTTCCCTGACGGGCTGGCGCTTCCTCGGCTGGTTCACGCAGGCGAGCGGCGGCGTGAAGATCGTCGACGAATACGGCGGTTTCATGTCCCGGGCGGCGAACGGCGTCTTCACCACCGACACCGGCGCCTGGTGCTACCCCGACGACCTCACGCTGTACGCGCAGTGGGAGCCGAGGATATATACCGTCTATCTGAACGCGGTGATGGGTACTCCGCCCGATCCCTCGTCCGACCCCGGGACCGCCGCGATTTACGAGAAGTACGACCACGGCTGGTATCGCGACATGGCCTGCACCCAGGCCATCTCCCGGATCACCCCGCCCACGTGGCCCGGCTACACCTTTGAGGGCTACTACACGGGCACGAACCGCACCGGAGATCAGCCCATAACGAGCGGAGGCGCCTTCGTCACCGCCCTGATGCCGAACAACAAGTACACGGAGGGCGTCATGTTCTTCGCCGGATGGACGCCCACCCCCTATCACGCGGAGGTGCGCCTGACGCTGGACGGCGCCGCCTACGAGGGCCGTGCGGTCGAGCTTCGACGGTACGGCGCGACGCGCTACACGCTTGAGGAGGAGGACGTGCCTGGCACGTATGAATATTACCTGGACAATGTAGACGACCCGTCCTCACCCCTGCACGGCGTGATAGGCGGCGTGTACGACATCTACGTCGACGGCCGGACCACGGGCCGCACGCTGACCATCAACGCCGCCGACAGCACGGACACCGTCCTGACCTACTACACCGTCTCCGTCGACACGACCATCGACGGCACGTCCGCGGACATCGGCGCGGAGGTCGGCGAGCTCACCCTGCGCCGGGGCGGCGTCGTGGCCCTGACCCCCGCGTACGATAGCGTGACGGGCTCCTACCACGAGATATCCCTCTACGAGGACGAGCCCGGCGCGGACAACAGCTACGACATCTACGTCGGCGGCGAGGACACGGGCCATGACCTCGATATGTCGCAGCAGCCGGAGCGTTCAGACACCGTCCCCTTCTACCGGGCCGGACTGGACCTCGTCTACGACGACGAATGGACGGACGCCACCGTCACCCTGCGGCAGGACGGCGCCGTGAAGTACGTCCTTCCCTACGGCGGGGCGGGTGTGGACGGCGCCGACGGGGACAAGGTCAACCGGTACCGAGGCGTCCTGCTCGGGGATACGGGGAGCGACGCGTACAGCGTCTTCGTGAACGGGGGCGACACCCTGCAGACCGTGACGCTGGATGCGGCCGGCCTCGATCGGGACGAGCTGATCGCCGCGGCGGAATACTACATAGCGAGGGTGACAGTAGGCAGGGACAACGCGCCGTGGAGCGGCGCGGGCGTGGAGCTGTACCGGGACGGCGCGAGGGCCTACACCCTCGTCTACGACGCGGACGACGGGCTCTACGTCTATCCCTATATTTTGAAGCGAGCGTCAGACGACCTCTTCAACGTGCGCATCACCGGCTCCATATCCGGCGACGAGACGGCGCTGACGGTCAGCGAGCCCTCCCCGGCCGCGGAGGCCGATTACTACACCGTCACCTATCGGGACCACGGGGCCGTCTACCTCACGCAGACCGTGAAGAGTGGCTTCAAGGCTTCGGAACCGGCCGCCCCCTACCACTCCGGCAACACCTTCCTCGGCTGGCGCAGTAACAGCGCCGACGTCGATGACGCCAATCCCCTCTACGACTTTGAGACTGCCACCGTGAGCAGCGCCACGACGATCTACGCGAGTTTCGACGCGCCCGCCGTGGCCATCGGCGGCTACGTGAAATGCG
>JAITDM010000125.1 GCA_031282535.1 Oscillospiraceae bacterium | reverse complement strand
CCAACCGTCGAAGGCGTAGCCCTCGCGCGTCGGGTCCGCGGGCTTTGTCGCGCTGCGGCCGCTCGTCACCGTCTGCGCGGTCACGGCGCTGCCGCCCTGGCTGTCGAAGGTCACCCGATGGGTGGCGACCGAACCGCCCCCGCCGCCGCTGGGGGGTGATGTGGCGACGGTCCACTTCGCGAAGAGCGTGACGTCAGCCGTCACCGTGTCGCTCGCGAAGTTCCACGGATTCGTCAGCGCGGCCTCTTTGTACCAGCCGGCGAAGGTGCTGCCCGTCTTCGTGGGGGCGGGCGACGGCGCGCTGATCGTCGCGCCTCTCTCCACGCCCGTGAGCGGCGGGACGTCAGTGCCGCCCTGCACGTCGAAGGTCACGGTGTAGGTGGGCGGGGGCGGGACGACGACGTCGGCCGCGTCCACCTCCGTCAGTGTGACTTCGTCGATATGCCATGGCACATCCTCGGAAAGCGTGAAGAAGAGCTTCACCGAATCGAAGTCCTCGGAAGGCGGGTTGTACACAAACGCGCCGGTGAGCTGCCGCCAGTCCACATTGTTGATCCCGTCGCGCGAGGCGATTTCCTGGGAAAACACAAGCGTTTCGCCGTCATAGAACCGGAGGACGGCCTTGGCGGTCCCGCCGGCCACAAGGCCGGATTCATACGCGTTGGCTTTGCTGTAGGCGGGAAACGCCGGTATGACAAAGGCGTTCAGCTTGTACGCGGCGCCGGCCTGCGGAAGGGTTTGCAAGCTGGCTTCGGGCCCCTTGCCCGCGCCGCCCGCGGAGACGGAGAGTGAACGGACGCGGTAGTACAGGTTGTTGACGGACGCGATCGTCACATCCCGGCCCGTCCAACCGTCCGTGTTGTTGGCCGTTGTGTCGAGGCCGTTGGCGACAAGGTTTGACACGTCCGAGGCAGGCGTCGAGTCGAAGGTGAATCGGTCCAGATAGACCTCGCCCGCCCCGCTGTACACGAGGTAGAAATCTTTGAATCCGTAGGCGCCCAGGTCGCCCGTGTCGATCTGCGCGTAGTATTCCGTCGCGTTCGCCGAAGGCGTCAGCGGGAAGACGCCGACCACCCGGCCCGTCGGGCCGCCGATGTGGACCTCAAGCTTGCCGGCCGCGCCGGTGCTGCCTGTGGCCTTCATGCGCAGTACGTGTATGTTCGCGCTGGGGATGCCGGTGCCGTCCGCGAAGTTGAAGTTTGCGTATTTGACATAGCCGCCGTCGGAGAGACTGACGCCGCCCGCCGCGGCCAAAGCCCCGGCCTGGCCGTCGTTGTCCTCGGCCTCCAAGATGGTGAACACGTCGCGCGCGTTCATGCCGGGCAGGTTGGCGGCGCCCTTGTCGCTCACGAAGGTCGTGATGGACATGGCGGGCAAATGCACCAGGAACGTCCCGCCGCCGGTCACGTCGATGGGCTCCAGCCGGCGCATGTTCTCCCTGTCCGACGTGCGGTACGGGATGATCTTGGTCGCGTTTCCACCATAATTTTCCAGATTTATGGTGACCGTGTGGTCCGCGCTGTCCTCGTTCAGCGCGACGATGGAGAAGTCTTTCCCGTCGGCGCTCCTGTACGCGGTGACGTTGGCGCCCTTGAACGGCGTCCTGTCGGCGCCGACGCGCACATCGCCGGGATGTATGAAGCGCGAGAACTGCGCGACGGCGTAGTAGCGCTTATAGATGCGAAGCTGGCCCGTCAGCGTCGGCAGCGTCCCCTGGCCGGAGCCGGCGTTCAGCATGTTGATCCAGCGCGCGCCGTCATTGGTGACACCCGCTGAGCCCGTGCCGTTCCACAGGATGTACGACGTGAACCCCGGCTCGCTGGCAAACTCGTTGCTGATGCGCCTGGCCCAGAACAGGCCGTTCACCATGCTGAAATTGTCTGCGGCGCCGTCCGCGCCGTACGCCGGGAACTGCTGGCCGATCTCCGTCATCCAGATGTCTTTGTCCGCGTACTTTTCCATGAACGCCGGGTACACCGGGTCGTCGTCGCCCGCCACCCTCGGTTCGTAGAGGAAGTGATCGTTCTCGTACATGTGGGTGGTGAACACCGACACCATGTCCGCGATCTCGTCCTTGGCCATCATGCCGCCGTAGCCGGGCCTGTCCGGGGTGCCCAGGTCCACGGGGCTCGTGGAGCGGTCGATGCGGGTGGCCTCGGGCGCGGCCACGCCCATGACGGGCGCGACAGCGCCGGCGCCCGTGCCGGCGCCGCTGGGCGTGCCGCCGAATTTGCCGTCGTCTATGTACTGCTGGATCGTCGGCTTCAGGTATGTGAGCAGGAACCGCTCGTAGTCGTCGCCGCGTATCACCATCGCGGAGTAGCCGTGGTCGATCTCGGGTTCGTTGGTCGGGCTCACGGCGTAGATGGGAATGCCGTAGTGGGCGTACATGCCCCAGGCCCACTCACACAGGTACGTCGCGAAGTCCGCGTAGTAGGCCTCGTCCAGCAGCGGGTACGTGGTCTTGGGCTGGCCGTTCGGATTGTCCGGGGTGTCGTTGCGGACGCCCAGATTGGTCTTCATCCAGTAGGGCGGGGACCAGACCGCGCCGTAAACCTTGAGGCCCGGGTTCACCTCCAGGGCTTTCTGGATGTACCAGATCTGGTTGGCGTCGAACTTGTCCTTCTGCGCCGCCCAATCCGCCTTTCTCCAGATGATGTTGTCTGCACCGGGCTCGGGCCAGATCGTATCGTTCGGCCCGTCGTAGTATCGGTTGCCCCATTCGTACTTCTCGCCGGTGGCCGGATTGATGTCCGGTGCCGTGACGCCGCCGTCGCCGATGATGACGCGGAAAACCTCCAACTTCGCGCCCGTCTCGTCGTCGACGGCAAAGTTCAACGCCCGCAGGGCGGGGTTGTCCGCGTCCTCGACGCCCAATTCCTGGAATTTTTTGTAGACCTGCAGATAGCCGGACGTCTTGTTGAACGCCAGGGCGTTGCCGAGGCCCGCCATCGTCTGATGGTCGTCGTCGAAGTCCACGGTCACCGCATTCGAGTAGACGGGGTTTGCGTCCACCCACACGTCATAGAGATCCACGCCCTCGTATTTGACGGCCACGTAGTCGCTCGTGTTCACGCCGGGGCGGTATTTCAGCTCCAGCACACGCCCCGGCGAGGTGGACCAGCCCGCGAAGACCTTGCCCTCCAGCGTGGTGCCCGGCGTGATGTCCTGTACGCGGACATTGCTGCCGTTCGGGTTCTCGGGGATCGTCGTGGGGTCCGGCGGCACGCCGGGGCCTCCGTTGGTCCTCACCTCTGGGAGCAGGTGATAGGTCAGGGTCCACGGGGTGATGCCGTCCTGCGCCCACTTGGCGTGGAGCGTGATGTCGCCGTCCACCCTGTCGTCGTCAAAGTTCCACGCCACCCGGAAGGACGAGTCCTTGTACCAGCCCACGAAGGTATAGCCGGCATAACTCAGGGCGTCGGGATTGGCGACGGGGCCGCCGGCGGCCACCGTCTGGTCCGGGGGGGCGGCGACGCCCGCGATCTTGGTGCGGAATTTCACCGTGTAGGAGGCCTTTTCCTCCACCCACATCGCGTAAAGATCCAGGCCGTTCGCGCTCACGACGACCTGCTTGCCGGGCGCGTACCACTCGTTCGCGACACCGTTCTCCAGCGGGCTCCAGCCGGCGAAGCGCTTGCCCGCCGGCGGCGTCACGCTGCCGCCGCCTTCACCGATGCCCAGTATGGTCGCGCGGTAGGGAGCGGCGTCATAGACCGCAGCGTCCACCGGCGCGGTCCCCGTGCCGCCGTTTACGTGGTAGACGATGGTGCGCGGCGACGCGGCCCGCGCCTGCACGCCGCCTGTCGGCACGAGCGCCAGCAGCAGCGCGGCGGCGAGCAGCCATGCCATCCATCTCTGTCTTCCCATTGTTTTCGTCATGTGTTCATTCCTCCTTATTTTTGCAGCGCGTTCAACCTTTCGAAATCGTCGCGCAAATTGACATACAGCCGCTTGTACAGGTCAAAATATCCTCTGTATTTCATTCGATTGGTTTCTATCGGATCGTTCAGCCTTTCCCTGGCCACAATCCGCTCGCAGGCCTCCCCGACGGAGCCGTACAGTCCGGCGGCGACCGCCCCCAGAATCGCCGCGCCGAGGGCCGGCCCTTCATCGTGCCGCGCGGAGCTGACCGTGCAACCCAGCGTGTCGGCCAGGATCTGCCGCCACAGGCGGCTGCGCCCGCCGCCGCCGCAGATCATCATATCGTCGGCGGCGACGCCCATCTCGGCCAAAACATCCAGACATTCCCACTGGGAATACGCGACCCCCTCCATGATGGCGCGTATCATGTGCGCGGCGCCGTGCATCGCGGACAGCCCGAAAAATACGCCCCTGCAAAGCGCGTCGGGGTGCGGCGCCCGCTCGCCCATCAAATAGGGGAGGAACAGCAGCCCTTGCGCGCCGATCCCGACCTCCTCCGCAAGCCCGCCCATCAAGTCGTAGACGTCCACGCCCTGTTTCTCGGCCGCAAGCACTTCTTTGAGGCAGAAGTTGTCGCGGAACCATTGCAGCGACAGCCCCGCGGCCTGGGTGCAACTCATGACCGTCCAGCCGCCCGGCACGGACGCGCACAGCGTGTTCACACGGCCGTCCAAATCGATGGACACCTTGTCCGTGACCGCGTAAATGACGCCGGACGACCCTATGGTCATAAAGGCGGAACCGGGTTTTACCACCCCCATGCCGACAGCCGCCGCCGCATTGTCGCCCGCCCCACCGGCCACGACGGTTCCGGCGCAAAGCCCGGTTTCCCCGGCGGCTTTCGTGCTGACGACACCGGCCCGATCCGGAGATTCGCACATCCGGGGGAGTAGATTTCCATCTATTTCCAATTTTTTGAGAATCTCCGGCGACCAGGCGCGTTTCGGGACATCCATCAGCTGCATGCCCGACGCGTCGGACACATCGGTCATACATTCACCGGTGAGCATATAGCGAATGTAGTCCTTGGGCAGCAGTATGTGCGCGCATTTTTCGTAGATGGCAGGCTCATTGTTTCGAACCCACAGAATCTTGGACGCCGTAAACCCCGTGAGCGCGGGGTTGGCGGTGATCTCAATCAGACGCCGCCGGCCTATCAAAGCGGTCATTTCCTCACATTCACGCGCGGTTCTCTGGTCACACCAGATGATCGCCCGTCTGAGCGGATTTCCGTTTGCGTCCAGCATGACGAGTCCGTGCATCTGCCCCGACAGCCCAACCGCTTTGATGTCCGCCGGGGCGACCCCGCTTTCGGAGATGAGACCGGACACACTTTTTCGCACCGCATCCCACCAATCGAGCGGATCCTGCTCGGCCCAGCCATTGTGCGGCTGATACAGGGGGTATCCCTCTGTTTTGGAAAGCACCGCTTGGCCGCTTTGCGTGAACAATGCGGCCTTTGTGCCGGATGTGCCTATATCGATTCCCAGACAATACAGTTCTGCCATTTTTATGATCATTCCTTACTCGTTAAGCAGACTTCCCGCAAGCCCCAAAAACAGCGGTCATGCGGGAAGTCTGCTGCACAACTGGTTTTTGTTTCTTTGCGCGCGGCGATATGGATGGTCCCGGCGCGGACCCGGCGCGGGCGCCCGTGCGCTACTTCAGCGCCAACGCCTGCTCCAGCGGCACGCCGTCGGCGTCCCATACAAACGCTTTCGCGGAGGCGGCGGCTTCGTCACGGCCGACAGACAGCACGTCCGGGCTGTCCTGCGGCGCCTTGGCGGCGGATATCAACCTGCCGTCGGCCGCATATTGGGCGATGATCAGTGTCCTGCCGCTTTCAGCGCTCTCGGTCGAGACATATCGGGCGCCGTACGCGGCCTCGGTGGAGATGTTGGTGAGAAGCCCGCTCAGCCCCGGCGGGGGCACGTTGTCGTCAAAGAGGACGACCTCCACATACGCCAGGTTCAGTTTGCCGCGGCCGCCGCTGTCCTGCGCGGACGTCAGACGTATCGTGTTCACCGGGCCGGGATTCAGTGTTTGCGTCGTCCAGGTGATCTCGCTGAAGAACGACCGTCCGCCTGTCTTTGGGAAGTTGATGTGGTTGTACTCTTTGCCGTTTATGTGGAGCTGAAGCCTTGGCAGATCGTCCGGCGTGGCGTAATGGAACACGAGCATGGCACGGTTCCCGCCGTTTTCGCCGCCGTCAATGTTGTTGAGGGTAACGGTGGAGCCGGCCACGTTGAACCCGGCGACGACTTTGTGGTCATAGCCGGCGGCAGCGTCGGCGGTCAGCACGGCGGATCCGCCCAGAACCGCGTCACCCATACTGACCGTCTGGTTTGGCTCGGGGCGCGTATACGCCGGGCCGTTCTGCGCCGGGCCGTCAAACGACTTGCTCCTGCGGACAATCGAACCGTCTGGCATAAACGTCAGCTCGTCTATACAGACGGAACGGAGCGTGCCGGATTTGGAAAGATCCTGCGTGTGGTAAACCCAGGACCATTTGCCTTTGAACGCCACCACGGAACCGTGAGACGTGTCGCACCCGGTCGGGTTGAAGAACGCGCCCTTGTATTCCCACGGGCCCATCGGCGTCGGGCCTGTGCAATAGTTGAATTTGTCCCCGGCAAAGCCCGTGCTGGCATCGCTTCCGCCCGGATAGATGAGATAGTACAAATCATCCTTCTGAAAGACGGACGGCCCTTCGTGGTAGGCCGGCGTGATGCTGTTGTCAATCCGCGTCCAGCTGCCGGGAACGATGGTGACCATGTCGTCCATCAGCTTCGCCTCGTAATGCTGCTGGCTGCCTCCGATGTAGAGGTACGCCTGGCCGTCAAAAATGCGGACCGCCGGGTCGATGATGCCGGTGCCGTTTCTGCTGCCGTCGGGATGCACGAAGTTGTCGCCGGCGCCATAGATGTATCCGGGCCAATCGACGCCGTATGTCTCCTTCGTATAGGTCTCTTCGGGCGGGATGGGCTCAAAATCCCTGTCCGGGTATTTGCTGCGGTAAACGCCGGTCTGCCAGGTGCTGCCCCAGTTGCCCGTGTCGGTTGGCGCCGGGAAATAGAAGTAGTAGTAGCCGGTTTTTTCGTTGTAGGCGCAGTCCGGCGCCCACATGAACGATCTCTCCATGCCGTTTGCGTTCGGCGCCGGCCTTGTCTGCCAGGCCAGATCGCTGGAACGGAGGATTTCGCCCTCGTCAACCCAGTCGACCATGTTCTCCGTCGAGTAGACATGGTATTGGTCCATGTAGTCGCACCCCGACGCCGGGTACCTGTCGTGGGAGGGGTACAGGTACAGCTTGTTGGGGTTTGT
>JAITDM010000112.1 GCA_031282535.1 Oscillospiraceae bacterium | reverse complement strand
ACGACCCCTCCCTTCCCCCTATTATACTCCGGCGGCGCGCACCGTGTCAATGCGGGCGTCTGTCCGGTCGGAGACGTCCGGACGCCGCGGCGTCCCTTTTGTTTTCAATTTTGTTTGCGAGTAGGAGGAATCCGCCGATGAAAGGCATCATCACCGTGCTGGGGCAGGACCGCGTGGGCATCATCGCGCGCGTCTGCACCTATCTGGCCGAGCAAGGCATCAACATTCTGGACATCTCGCAGACCATCGTGCACGGTTATTTCAACATGGTCATGATGGTCGACCTCACCGGGAACAAAGGCAGTTTCGAGCAGACCGCCGCCGGGCTGGAGGACGTCGGCCGGTCCATCGGCGTGCGCATCAAACTCCAGCGCGAGGACATCTTCGACGCCATGCATCGCGTCTGATGAATTTAACATTTTTTTACATTATTTAACATATAATGCCAGTGTGCTGTTCAATGATCAGCCACCCCAAAAGGAGGCGGGCCTGTGATTTCGAAGTTTGAGGTGCAAGAGACCAACCGCATGATTGAGGAGAGCAACCTCGACGTGCGCACCATCACGATGGGCCTCAGCTTGCTGGACTGCGCCGACGCCGACATCGGCGTCTTTTGCCGCAAGATCTACGACAAGATCACGTCGGCGGCGGGCAATCTCGTCGCGGTGGGCGACGACATCGGGCGGCAGTTTGGCATCCCCATCGTGAACAAGCGCATTGCCGTGACGCCCATCGCCATCGCGGCGGCGGGCGCGGGCGCCGTCAATTACACGCCGGTGGCGCGCACGCTGGACCGGGCGGCGGCGGCGGTGGGCGTCAACTTCATCGGCGGGTATTCGGCGCTCATCCACAAGGGTTCGACGCCCGCCGACCAGGCGTTGGTGGACAGCATCCCCGAGGCGCTCAGCGGGACCGAACGGGTCTGCGCCAGCGTGAACGTCGGCTCCTCGCGCGCCGGCATCAACATGAACGCCGTACGGCGCATGGGCGAAATCATCCGCGAGATGGCCCATCTGACGCGCGACCGCGGCTGCCTCGCGTGCGCGAAATTTGTCGTCTTTTGCAACGCCGTGGAAGACAACCCGTTCATGGCGGGCGCCTTCCACGGCGTGGGCGAGCGCGACCGGGTGATCAACGTGGGCGTCAGCGGGCCCGGGGTTGTGAAGCGCGCGCTCGCCGAGGTAAAGGGCGCCGACTTCGAGACGCTGTGCGAGACGGTCAAGCGCACGGCCTTCAAGATCACGCGGGTCGGGCAGCTCGTGGCGCAGGAGGCGTCGCGCCGGCTGAACGTCCCCTTCGGCATCATCGACCTTTCGCTCGCGCCCACGCCCGCCGTGGGGGACAGCGTGGCCGAGATTCTCATCGAGATGGGGCTCGCGCAGCCCGGCGCGCCGGGCACCACGGCGGCGGTGGCCATTTTGAACGACAACGTCAAAAAGGGCGGGGTCATGGCTTCGAGCTATGTGGGCGGCCTGTCGGGCGCGTTCATCCCGGTCAGCGAGGACCACGGGATGATCGAGGCGGCGCAGTGCGGGGCGCTGACGCTGGAGAAGCTGGAGGCAATGACCTGCGTATGTTCGGTCGGGCTCGACATGGTGGCGGTTCCGGGCGACACGTCCGCGGAGACGATTTCCGGTCTCATTGCGGACGAGATGGCGATTGGCATGATCAACCAGAAGACCACGGCCGTGCGGATCATCCCGGCGGTGGGCAAGCGCGTGGGCGACATGGTGGAATTCGGCGGTCTTCTGGGCTCCGCCCCCGTCATGGCGGTCAACCGTTTCGACTGCGGCCCCTTCATCCACCGCGGCGGCCGCATCCCCCCGCCGCTGCACAGTTTTAAGAATTGACGGTCCTGTTTACGTGTGACACGGTTTGACGAGAATCGCAGAGGGGGTGCGGCGATGAATCCCATGTTACAGCAGCTGCTCCGCGACGGCGAGGGGCTGACGGTTGAATTTAAGCGCTGCGTAAGCGAGCTTCCGAAAAGTGTTTACGAGACGGTCTGTTCGTTCTCCAACCGCTATGGAGGCTATCTCCTGCTTGGCGTCGAGGACGACGGCACCGTGACCGGCGTGGCGCCGGAGGCTGTCGAGCGCATCAAAAAAGACTTTGCCTCCGCGCTCAACAACGCGCAGCGGTTCAGCCCCACGCTGTATATCACACTCAATGAATCGGGAATAGACGGAAAAATCGTACTTTGGTGTTATGTTCCGCTCACTTCGCAGCTTGTGATGTTCGGCGGCAGACTGTACGACCGCGCCGAGGACGGCGACATAGACATCACGCGCAACACGGAACTGGCGGCAATGATATACGACAGAAAGAGAGGCATCTCTTCCGAAAGTAAAATTTTCCCCTACATCACTGCCGACGACATGTTGTTTGAACAACTGATGCCGCGCGTGCGTCTTCGCGCCCAAGTTGTACGCGAAGATCACCCGTGGATGCATATGTCCGACATGGAGATTCTCAAAAGCGCCAGCCTCTACCAAACCAACCGCGATGCTGAACGCACCGGCTTCACGCTCGCGGCCATTTTGCTGTTTGGGCGCGACGAAGTCATACGCTCTTGCCTGCCCGGATATGTCACCGATTGCATCCTTCGCCGGGAAAATCTCGACCGCTATGACGACCGCCTGCGCGTGTCCTGCAACTTGATCGAGGCGTTTATCCAAATCATGGGGTTTATCTCCAAACACACGCTCGACAGATTTTACATCGAGGGCATACAGTCGGTGAGCCCGCGCTCCAAAATCGCCCGTGAGCTTGTGAGCAACATTCTGGCGCACCGCGAGTACACCAGCACTGTCCCGGCAAAAGTCGTCATTGAACGCGACCGCATTGTCGCCGAGAACTGGTGTCTGCCAAAACTGCCCGGCAAACTGGACCCGGAAACGTTCACGCCGCAGCCCAAAAATCCCCTGATCGCGAACTTTTTCGTAAACATCGGCTATGCGGACACACTCGGTTCCGGTGTGCGGAATCTGTATAAATACACAAAAATTTACACGAACGGCGGCGAACCTGAACTCATCGAGGGCGATGTGTTCAGGACGATCGTGCCGCTCGCGTTATCGGACACAAGCTCCGCCGTGATCGGACATGTGTCCGATAAAATGTCCGATAAAGTGTCCGATCACGATATGTCGAGCCGTAACATCCTGCTCGCGTACCTGCAAGCCAACGGAGAAGTGACCGCCAGCGAGGCCGCGAAGATCATCGACAGAACCGCACGCACCGCGCGGCGCGTGCTGCAGCAGCTTGTGGACAGCGGCCAAGTGGTCGCCAGCGGCGCCAACCGAAACCGAAAATACCGGGCGGTGAGATGAAAGCACAATCCTGGTCGGCCTCACGCCTCAGCCGCTTCGATTGTGCCGCCGCCCAGGACGGTGTCGCCGTCGTAGAGGACGACGGCCTGGCCGGGGGTGACGGCCCGCTGGGGGGTGTCGAAGGTCACCTGTAAGGTGTCCTCGTCCAATTGTCGGACCGTCGCCGGCTGCTCCGGCTGTTTGTACCGGATCTTGACCCCCGCCCGGACCGGGCCGTCCAGCCGGTCGGCCGCGATCAGATTGATGTCCCGCGCATAGAGCGTCCGCGTGTAGAGCGCCTCCGACGGCCCCACCACCACGGTGTCGTCCTCCGGATGAAGCCCGCACACGTAGTACGGCCGCTCGCCCACAAGGCCGAGACCCCGCCGCTGCCCTACCGTGTAGTGGATGATCCCCCGGTGCGCCCCCAAATCGCGCCCCTGCGCGTCGACAAACCGGCCCGCCGGGCAGGCGCGCCCGGTGTAGGACTCGATGAACCGCGCATAGTCGCCGTCCGGCACAAAACAAATGTCCTGGCTGTCCGGCTTGCCGGCGTTGACAAAACCCTGCGCCCGCGCAATCTCCCGCACCTCGGCCTTGCACAGCGCACCGAGGGGCAGACGGGTGCGCGCCAGTTGGGCCTGCGTCATCGCGTAGAGCACATAGCTCTGGTCCTTGGCCGCGTCCAGCCCCTTCTTCAGCAGGTACCGCCCGCCGCCGTCGTACGTCACGCGGGCGTAATGGCCGGTCACTATGGCGTCCATCCCCATCTCCCGCGCCCGCCGCAGAAAACAGTCAAATTTGAGATACCGGTTGCAGTCGATGCAGGGGTTCGGCGTCCGACCGCTCCGATATGATTTTACAAATTTTTCCATTACCTGCACGGCGAAATTGTCCGCAAAATTAAAGACATAAAACGGGATGCCCAGCCGAAAGGCTACGGCGCGCGCGTCCTCCGCGTCCGCCAGCGTGCAGCAGCCTCTGTCCCGGTCCCGGCCGATGTCTTCGTTGTGATACAGTTTCATCATCGCGCCCGCGCAGACGACGCCGGACGCCTTGGTCAGCCACGCGGCGACAGAACTGTCGACGCCCCCGCTCATCGCGATGAGCGCGCCGCCGCCCTCCGCCGGCCGGCCGGTGTCTTCCCCGTTCATCGGCGCCTCCCCACAGGGGACGGTTATGTGATCATTGCATCGTCCCCGTTCAAAGTGTCTCACTCAAAATACACCAACGTGGGTTGCACCTGCAACCCACAA
>JAITDM010000100.1 GCA_031282535.1 Oscillospiraceae bacterium | reverse complement strand
CGTCGGGCAAACCGGTCCCCGGCACGCGCGTACAGGGTCTGCGCGCCGAGATCGTGCGGCAGAAGATCCCGGACACCCTGGAGATCAATTACATGCCCTACGCGATGAGCGTGATCGTCTCCCGGGCGATCCCGGAGATCGACGGGTTCAAACCCGCCCACCGGAAGCTGCTCTACACGATGTACAAGATGGGCCTGCTCACGGGCGCGCGCACGAAGTCGGCCAACATCGTCGGGCAGACGATGCGTCTGAACCCCCACGGCGACCAGACGATCTACGACACGATGGTGCGCCTCTCCCGCGGCAACGAATCCCTGCTGCACCCGCTGGTCGACTCCAAGGGCAACTTCGGCAAGGCCTACTCCCGCGACATGGCCTACGCCGCGGCCCGCTACACGGAGGCCAAGCTGGATTCCATCTGCGCCGAACTCTTCCGCGACATCGACCGCGACACAGTGGACTTTGTCGACAACTACGACAACACGATGAAGGAACCGACGCTGCTGCCGACCACCTTTCCCCATGTGCTGACCGCGGCCAACGCGGGCATCGCCGTGGGGATGGCGTCGCAGTTTTGCGGTTTCAACCTGACCGAAGTGTGCGCCACCACCATCGCCTATTTAAAAAACCCCGACGTCGATCTGCTGGAGACCCTGCCCGCGCCGGACTTCCCTTCCGGGGGAGAGATCATCTACGAGCCGGACGCGATGCGGGAGATCTACCGGACGGGCCGGGGTTCTTTCCGCGTGCGCGCCCGCTGGCGCCACGACGAGAAGGCAAACCTCATCGAGGTGTTCGAGATCCCCTACACGACGACGGTGGAAGCCATCATCGACAAATTGGCCGATCTCATGCGCGCCGGCAAGCTCCGCGAGGTGTCCGACGTGCGCGACGAGACCGACCTCTCCGGCCTGAAACTCGCGCTGGATCTCAAGCGCGGCGTCGACCCCGTCAAGCTGATGCAGCGGCTGATGAAGGTCACGCCCCTGATGGACACGTTTTCCTGCAACTTCAACCTTCTGATCGCCGGCACGCCCCACGTGCTCGGAGTAAGGGAAATTTTGGAAGAATGGGCGGCCTGGCGCACCGAGTGTGTGCGCCGGCGGCTGCACTTTGATTTGGCGCGGCTGCGGGAGAAACTGCACTTGCTGCATGGGCTGGGGCAGATTTTGCTCGACATCGACCGGGCCATCGCGATCATCCGGGGCACCGAGACCGAGAGCGAGGTGGTGCCGAACCTGATGATCGGTTTCGGCATCGACGAGGTGCAGGCCGACTACGTCGCCGAGATCCGTCTGCGCAACATCAACAGGGAGTATATTCTCAAACGCGTCGAGGAGACGGCCCGTCTGGAGGCGGAGATCGCGGAACTGGAGAGCGCGCTCGCCTCGAAGACCCGGCTGCAGGAGCTCATCATCGCGGACCTGCGGCATGTGATGAAAAAATACGGCGCGCCCCGAAAGACGGCGCTCATCCACCAGCACGAGGTGGTGCATTACAACCCGGAGGAGCACATCGAGGACTATCCGGTGCATGTCTTCCTCTCCCGGGGTGGATACCTGAAGAAGATCACGCCCCTCTCCCTGCGCATGTCGGGCGAGCAAAAGTACAAGGAAAACGACGGCCCGAGTCAGGTCTTCGAAGCTCGGAACCGGGATGAGCTGATGGTCTTTACAAACCGCCGTCAGTGTTACAAATACCGGCTGTTTGAGCTGGAGGACGGGAAGGCGTCTGCGCTGGGCGACTATCTGCCGGCCAAGCTGGGGATGGACGAGGGCGAGAGCGTGGCTTTTGTCTGCATGCCGGGCGACTACGGCGGGTGGCTGCTGTTTTTCTTCGAAAACGGCAAGGCGGCCCGCATAGAGCTCTCCGCCTACGCCACCACCTCCAACCGGCGCCGCCTGACCGGCGCCTACAGCGACAAGAGTCCTCTGGTCACGGCGCTGCGGCTGACGGAGGAACGCGAGCTCTTTCTGCGCAGCAGCGACGGGCGCGGGCTCCTCTTGCACACCGCCTCTCTGGCACCCAAGACGACGCGCACCTCCCAGGGCGCGTCGGTCATGGCGCTGAAGAACCGGCACCGGCTCCAGTCGGTCGAGCCGGCCGAGTCCGCGGGGCTCGTGCGGCCGGCCCGCTTCCGGGTGCGCACGCTGCCCGCCGCCGGCGTCCCCGTGCGTCCGGAGGACCTGGGCGACCTGCCCGCGCCGCTGATCTGACCGGCCGCCGCCGCTTTGCCGCGGGCGCTACCCGTACCGGACCGGGGCGTAATATCCATATTATGGAAAATTTTGCGTGTACGCGGTCTGTCCGCTGCGCGCCGAGGGATGTGACGGAATGTCTGTCAAAATCATTGCCGACAGCACCTGTGATCTGTCGCCGGAGATGCTGGCGCAGCTCGACGTCTCCATCGTTCCGCTGTACGTCACGCTGGACGACAAGTCCTACCGGGACGGCCTGGACCTGACCCCGGAGGGCATCTACCGCTTCTTTGCCGAGACGAAGCGCACGCCCCGGACGTCGGCGGTCAGCGTGTGGGACTTTTTGCAGGTCATGACGCCGCTGGTCACGGAGGGCCGGGAGATCGTGTACATCTCCATCTCCTCTGATCTCTCCACCTCGTTTCAAAACGCGGAGATCGCCGCGAGGGAGTTCCCGCAGACGCGCATCCGCACGGTGGATTCGCGGAGTCTTTCCACCGGCGTGGGCCTGCTGGTGCTGAAGGCCGTCCGGATGGCGCG
>JAITDM010000058.1 GCA_031282535.1 Oscillospiraceae bacterium | reverse complement strand
GGGCCGGGGTCGGTTGCGTGGCTGGGGGGTCGGAGGCGCTGCTGGCGGCGGCGGCGCCTGTCCCCGTCGCGCTGGCCGAGGCGCTGCCCGGGCTGGCGGACCTGAGCCGTCAGGCGGCGGCCGAGGGTATGGTACTGCTCGAAAACCCGGTGCTGGCGGGCGTGGAGAACGCCACGGGCCGCGTGCTGCCCATCGGCGGCGGCCAGAGCGTTTCCGTGTTCGGGCGCGCCCAGGCCAACTACTATAAGAGCGGGACGGGTTCCGGCGGCGCCGTCCGGGTGGACCATGTCACCGGGATCTTAGAGGCGCTGCGCACCAGCCCCTATGTGCGCGTCGACGAGGACCTGGCCCGCGTCTACGCCGACTGGGTGCGGACGCACCCCTTTGACAACGGCGGCGGCGGTTGGGCGGCCGAACCTTGCTCGCAGGCCGAGATGCCGCTGACGGACGAAACGGTGAGCGCCGCGCGGGCCAAGTCGGAGACAGCCGTCGTCATTCTCGGCCGCACGGCGGGCGAGGACAAGGACAACACCAACACAAAGGGAGCCTACCAGCTGGCGGACCTCGAAGTGGAGATGCTAAACAAGGTCCACGCGGCGTTTGACAGGGTCGTCGTGGTGCTGAACGTCGGCAATGTCATCGACATGGCGTGGGTAAAGAACTACCCGAAGGCGGCCGTCCTGTACGCGTGGCAGGGGGGTATGGAGGGCGGCAGCGCCGTGGCCGACGTGCTCACCGGCGACGTCACGCCCAGCGGGAAGCTGAGCGACACCATCGCGATCGACATCAGCGACTATCCCTCCCACGGGACCTTCGAGGGCAAGACGAAGTTCGGCGTCACCGGCAGCTCGCTGAACGCGCGCGACTTTTACGCGGAAGACATCTACGTGGGCTACCGCTACTTTGAGACATTCGCCCCGGATCGGGTTCTCTATCCCTTCGGATTTGGCCTCTCGTACACGACGTTCGACATCGCCGTCGACGCCGTGACCTATACGGACGACGATGTGAAAGTCGATGTGACCGTGGAGAACACGGGCGCGGTCAAGGGCAAAGAGGTCGTCCAGGTCTACTACAGCGCGCCCCAGGGTCAGCTCGGCAAACCCGCCAGGGAGTTGGCGGCCTTTGCGAAGACCGGCGTGCTGGCGCCGGGCGGCAAACAGACGCTCACAATCTCCTATCGGATCGCGGACATGGCCTCCTATGACGACGGCGGCTACACGGGGCACGAGTCCGCCTATGTGCTGGAAGCGGGCGACTACGGCATCTACGTGGGCGACAGCGTCCGGCACGCCACGCGGGCGGGCACCTATGTGCAGAGCGAGCTGCGGGTCACGCAGCAATTGCAGGAGGCCCTGCCGCCCGTAGAGGCGTTCAAGCGCATGAAGCCGCAGGCAAACGAGGACGGCACGTACTCCGTCGCCGCGCAGGATGTGCCGTACACGGCGCAGGCGACGGCGCAGGCGAACCTCAACGCGCGGATCGCGGACAACCGTCCGGCCGCGCTCACGCAGACGGCGGCCAAAGATCATACACTCGTCGATGTCTACAAGGGCGACGTCACGGTGGACGAATTCGTCGCCCAGTTTACAAACACCGATCTGTCGGCCGTGGTGCTCGGCGAGGGCATGAACAGCACCAAGGTGACGCTGGGGACGGCGTCCGCGTTTGGCGGGGTGACGAACTCCCTGCTCTCGCTCGGACTGCCGATCGCCTGCGCGGCGGACGGCCCCTCCGGCATCCGCATGGAGGTCGGCACGCAGTACGCGACCAGCATCCCGAACGGCACCCTGCTGGCCTGCACCTGGAACCTGGAGCTGATCGAACGGCTGAGCGACCTGTGGGGCCGCGAGATGCTGCTCAACAAGATCGACACGATCCTGGGCCCGGGCGTCAACATCCACAGACATCCGCTGAACGGCCGCAACTTTGAATATTTCTCCGAAGATCCGCTTTTGACGGGCACGATGGCGGCGTCGATGGCGAACGGCATCCAAAAACACGGCCCCGCCCCCACGATCAAGCACTACGCCGCCAACAACCAGGAGGCCAGCCGGCACTATGTCCACTCGGTGGTGTCGGAACGGGCGCTCCGCGAGATCTATCTCAAGGGCTACGAGATCGCGGTGAAGAGCGGTAACGTGCGCTCCGTCATGACGTCATACAACCCGATCAACGGCCTGTGGACCGCCGGCAGCTACGATCTCAACACCACGATCCTGCGCAACGAGTGGGGTTTTAAGGGGATCGTCATGACCGACTGGTGGGCCAAGATGAACGAGTCCATCTACACGGCGTACAGCGACACCAACACGCGGGCCATGGTCCGCGCGCAAAACGACCTGTACATGGTGGTGGACAACAACACCGCGGGCAGCTGCTCGCGCTTCAACAACAACATGAGCTACATTGCGGACGGGTCGCTCACGATCGGCGAGCTGCAGCGCTCCGCGAAGAACATCACCGAGTTCTTGCTGAAGACCCCCGCCTTTGCCCGGACGGCCGGCGTCCCGTTTGAGCCGGTTTACACGCGGGGCGAGGACTGGTTTGCGGTGGAGGACAACCTCTCCCCGGCGGACCCCCAAGTGACGGAGATCACGGTGGGCGGCAAGAGGATCACCACCTTCAACCCCCTGATTCTGGATTACAAAGTGTACACCAACAGGGAGATCTCCGACGGCGCGTACCCCACCGTGGCCGCCGTGCCCGGGGCGGGTGTGACGATCTCCGTGTCGCAGGCAAGCGGCGACCGGCCGGCCTCCGTGATCACGGCCTCCGCCGGCGGATTTGAGCGGATCTACAAAGTCATCTTCACGGACGAGGAGGGGCTTGCGCCCATTTTGGAAAATCCGAGTTACGCGCACCTGTCCGGCATCTTCCTGAACGGGGAGGCGCTGGAGGGGTTCGAGCCCACAAAGCTGCGCTATTCGGTGGGGTGGGAGAGCCAGACGATGCCCGTCGTCACGGCGGCGGCCATCGACGGCGCGCAGATCCTGAACATCGCGACGGATCCCGCGTCCGCCACCGTGACCATCCGGTGCGCCAGCACGGACCAGGTCAACGTCTATGTGGTGAAATTCGGCGCGTACCCGCGCAGCGACGAGTTTGATACGACCGAGATGAAGCCGTTCTGGTCCGTCAACACCGACACGGCGAGCAGCGGCGAGACCGCCAACTGGTCGCTGACCGCCGCCCCGGGCGCGCTGCGCATCACGGCGGAGAGAGGCGACTTCTGGACGACGCACAACGACCTCAAAAACTTCTTCCAGCAGGAGGCCTTTGGAGACTGGGAGGCCACCGCCAAGGTCACGATCAACAAGACGCCGAACGCCAACTACAACGGGCTCGGCATCGTGGCCTTCCAGGACGTCGACAACTATGTCTGGCTCAAGTACGAGTACAGCAGCCAGCGGCTCGTCGGTTTTGTGAAAGAGTCCGGCGCCGCGGAGCCGGTCTCCTTCGGCGCGCTGACCGCCGCCCAGATCACCAGCCTGATCGGTGACAACCTGACGCTCTATCTGCGCCTCAAGAAGATCGGCGACGTGTACACCGGTTCGCTCGGTACCGACGGCGTCAACTTCACCGTGCTGGGGTCCGTCGCGGCCGCCTATGCCGAGCCGAAGTTCGGCCTGCTCTGTTCCCACGGCAGCGTCTCGAACACCGTCGGATCGTTCTACGCCGACTACGACTACGTCCGGTTTGACCGCGAGGCCCTGCCCACCGCCGCCGACGTCGGCGCCGACACCAAGCTGAAGCTGGCCGCCACAGAGCCGGCCCTGCTGACGCCGAACATCACCCCGGTCGACTCGGGCGATACGGACGGCGGCCGGAGCTACACGAACTGCAGCAGCGGGGAGGCCCTGGCCTACCGGCTGAACATTCTGGAGGGCGGAACGTACAAGCTGTCGGCGCGCATCAAATCCGCCGCGTCGGAAGTCGCCCAGATGTCGTTCTCGCTCTACGCCGACGACACCTATCTCGGCGCGTTTTCCACCACGAGCACCGGCGGCCGCTGGGTCACGCTGACGCAGGACGTCGCGCTGACGCAGGGTGTCCACACGCTCCGGCTCGCGTTTGAGACCTCCGGCATCGACGTCAACTGGCTGCGGTTCCAGCGCCGGGGCGGGGCCGTGCCGGACACCGAGGCGCTGCACGCCGCCATCGCGCAGGCGGAGAGCATCGACCTCAGCGAATTCCCGCTCTCCAAGCGCGAGACGTTTGCGCCCGTGCTGGCCGAGGCGAAGGCCGTCGCGGCCGACCCGGTCGGGCAGCAGGAGGTCGACGAGACGACGGCTGCGCTGCGCGCCGCCATCGAGCGGCTGGAAAGCGGACTGCCCGTCAACCAGCCGCCCAAAAACAGCGAGACATTCGTAAACGCCGACGGGAAGCGGGTCCTGCGCATCCGCGCCCACGAATTCCCGTGGATCTGGGCCCAGAGCGCGGATTTCCGCTATGAGGGCTCCTCGCCCAACTACAACGCTGGCTATATCTCGACAGGGGACACCTTCTACCTCGGCGCCGTCGACCTGACGGGGCTGGAGGAGATCAAAGTGAACTACGCGAACGGCAACACAAACTCCAACCAGTATCAGCCGTCCGTCAATCTGCAGTTCTACACGGAGGCGGCCTATGACGGCGAGCCCGTGCAGCGCGCCACGCACGCGAACAGCACGTACCCCTACAGCGATGTTTACGGCGGCGGGTCGTTTGTCTTCGGCAGCCAATTTGCCGGGATCAACTTCCTGCACAAGAAGTCGGCCAGCTGGACCGTGTACGGCGACGCCAGCACCGCCGGGAACATCAACGCGCCGGGGACCCACGCGGGTATGACGAACTACTGGGAGATCGGCGCCAAGACATTCCTGAACCGCGCCCTGGCCTCCGGCGTGCAGAACGTCTACATGTACCTGCTTGAGGGCGGCCTCAATTTGCGGTATGTGGACCTGGTCTACGACACGGTCACGGTTTCGTTTGACTGGAATTACGAGGGCGCGCCGGACGCGCCGGCCCCCGTCACGCTCATGCGGGGAACGGCCCTGGGCGCCCAGCTCCCGGCGGCGGCGAGAGAGGACTACCAGTTTATAGGATGGGGGATGGTGGGCGGCTCCATCGTGGAGGCGGACACCCCCATCAACGACAGCGTCACCCTCTACGCGCATTGGCGCGCGGACATCTCCCTGACCGTCCAGATGACGGGCGACGATACGGCGCTGGCGCTGGCCACGCTGCGGAACCGCAGAGAGACCGAACGGACGCTTGTCCTGATCCTCGCGGCCTATAATGGCGAGGATCAGCTGGTGGGCGTTCAGACACAGACCGCGACGGCGCCCGCAGGCATCTGGACAATGCTCTCCATACCGCTGACGACGCCCCCCGACACGGCCTATGTGAAGGCGTTCTTCTGGGAGGACGGGGCGTTCCCGCTCCTGCCCGACGAGAAGCTTCTGGTGCCGTAATCGCGCATGACATATCCGAAAACGAGACCGCCCGCCGCGCGTACAGCGCGGCGGGCGGCTTCGTTTTTTGCGGGCGCATGGGGGCGCCCGTCAGTGCCGCCGCGTCAGCAGCAGAGAGGCCGCGCGGACGGCTCGGAGAGCCGTCCCTACCGAATGGCCGTCAGTGCCGCCGTGTCAGCAGCAGAGAGGAGTGGACGACC
>JAITDM010000005.1 GCA_031282535.1 Oscillospiraceae bacterium | reverse complement strand
ACGGGAAAGCGCTCGTCCAACAGGGCACGCAACCGCGCCGCCAGCACGGCCGCCTCGGCCCGCGCGCCGGTGAGCTCCTCCTCCGGCGCGTCCGGGGCGACGTCGGACAGCGCGTCCGGCCCGCCGTCCGGGTCCGGCCGCCGCCACTGGGCCAGCAGCAGCTCCGTGCCGTAGTCGGCCCCGGTCTCCGGAAAGGCGCCTGAGCTTTCCAAAAATTCCCTTTCCGTGTAGGCCATCTCGCCGCTCTCCTCGGACATGAGGGCCTGAAACAGATGGTTGACCGCGTCCAGCACGGGCGGCCGGGAGCGGAAGTTGCGGCTCAGCAGGATGCGCCGCGGCGCGCCCTCCCCCGCGGGGATGTCCGGAAACGTGCGGTACTTTTCTAAAAAGAGGCCCGGTTCCGCCAGCCGGAAGCGGTAGATCGACTGCCGCACGTCGCCCACAAAGAACAGGTTGCGCCCCCCCTGGGAGAGCGCCTGTACGATGTTCTCCTGCGTAAGGCTGATGTCCTGGTATTCGTCCACCAGGATCTCGGCGTACCGCTCCGACACCCGCTCGGCCTCCGCCGACCGGCGCGGCCCGTCCGGCCCTTGCTGTGTCAGCAGCGCCAGCGCGCCGTGCTCCAGGTCGAAGAAGTCGATGACGCCCAGCCGCCGTTTTTCCGCCGTCAGCGCCTCCTCGAACCGCCGCACGGTGTCAAACAGCCCCTCTATGACCGGCGCCACGGCCGACAGGTCCGCCCGGTGCGCCGCGTCGGGCCGGTCGAACCGCTTGGCCAGCGCCTTGGTCCGCTGTTTCCAGGCCTCGCGCACCGCCCGAAAGGGTGCGCCGGCTTCCCGGTTCTCCTCCCCGCGCAGCGGAGAGAGCCGGGCAAACGTCAACGCCGAGACCGCCGCCACGGCCTCGTCCCAGCCCCGCGCCAGCGCCGTGCGGACAGCCTGTGCGGCGTCGACATCTCCGTCGAAGGCGGGCCCGTAGGCGCTCTCGACCGCCGGATGCGCCCGCATGGCCGCGCGCGCGCGCGCCAGCCCGGCGCACGCGAAGTCCACCTGCCGGGCGGCGGTGTCCAGCAGCAGGCGGCCCCACGGTGTCTTCTCCACAGGGCGTGCGCCGGCCTCGGCAAACGCCGCCGTCTGGGCGCCCGCCCACGCCGCCGGGTCCGGGTGCGCCCGCGTCTTCTCGTAGGCCAGCATCACCAGTGTCTGGAGAAAGCCGTCGCCTCTCTCGCCGAGGGTCGCGTCCAGTAGCGCGGCGAAGAGCGCCGTCTCCTCCTCGTAGCAGCGCGCCAGCACCTCCTCCAGCACGCGCGCGTGCAAGATTCCCCGCTCGGCCTCGTCCATCAGCCGCGCCGGCGCCGGCAGCAGCCCGACGGGCGCGCGCTCCTCCAAGAGCCGCTTGCAGAAGGCGTGCACCGTGGAGATGTGCGCCTGGGGCAGGCGCGTGAGCTGCCGCCGCAGATGCCGGTTCATCGGTTCCTCCGCCAACCGGGCCGACAACGCGTCCAGGATCCGGCTGCGCAGCTCGGCGGCGGCGGCCTTCGTGTAGGTGATCACGAGGAAGTCGTCTATGTGCCTCGGCGCCACCGGGTCGCAGACACGGGCCATCAGGCGCTCGACGAGTACGCGCGTCTTGCCCGCGCCGGCGCCGGCCGACACCAGCAGCGCGCCGCCGCGCTCGTGCGCCGCCCGAAACTGTTCCGGGGTGAGTGTCGGACCGCTCATGCGCTCTCCCCTCCCTCCGAGGCCGCCGGGGCCGTTTCGTCCGCGTCGATCCGCCGCCAGAACGCGGCGGGCGAGAGTGCTTCTAGACGCCGCGGCCTGTCCTCCCGGGCCAGCGGAAACTGGCAGGCGGACGCGAAGTCGCAGTACTCGCAGGCACTCTGCACGCCGCGGCACACCGGATTGGCCGACACGTCTCCCGCCAGCAGCGCCTGCTCCATCTCCGCCAGTATGGCCTCCACATGGCGCCGCAGCCGCGCAAACCGGTCCGCGGCGGCCACCGAGGACAGCGCGGCGGGGCGGCCGTCGCTGCGGAACTTCACCGGGAGAAAGACGCCCTCCCGCTCGATGCCCGGCTCCATCGCGGCCACCACTCGGGCGTCGTCGAGCACGAGTCCGCTGCGCGTGAGCGCGCGGGCCGCGGCGCGGGCCAGCTCCTCGTCGGAGAGCGGCCGATCCGTCTGCAAAAAGGCCTCGTGGGCGGGGATGTAGAGCACGCCGGCCGGCTGCACGCGCGTGAGCGACGGCCAGCGCGCCCGGTAGCGCGCCGGCCCCTCCCGCTCCAGCGCGAAAAGATAGAGCAGCATCTGGATGCCGAGCCCGTGCCAGACGTCCCCCAGCCGAAACCCGCGCACGCCCGTCTTGTAATCGACGACGCGGAGATACAGCACGTCGGCGTCCATCCAGCCGTCCACCCGGTCGGCCACCCCGGCGACGCGCGCGTGCGCCCCCGCCGGGACAGCCGGCAGCGCCCCCTCCGCGCCATCGGCGAACCGCAGCTCCACGTCCAGCGGCGCAAACTCGGAGAGCCGCAGCTCCTCGGCCACGTTGACGACCACGGCGTCCAGCGCGTACATCAGCCGGGCAAAGAGCCGGACAAACCGGCGGTCCTCCCCGTGCCCGGCCAGCACCGACCGCGCCCAGCGCGCGGCGGCGGCCCGCGCGATGGCCACCACCTCCGCGTCGGATAGTGCCGGGAATCCGCCCCGCGCCAGCGCCGCGCGGGTGGTCTCCTCCAGCACGGCGTGGACGACGACGCCCCGGTCCGGCGCGGCAAAGCCGTCCGTCCGGCGCTTTTTGAGCCGCAGGCCGTACTGCAGGAAGTAGGCGAAGCGGCAGGTCATAAAGCGTTCCACCCGGGAGGCGGAGAGCGTCGGGGCCGCGCCGTACAGCGCGCTCACGCGCGGGCCCGCCAGACGGCCGCGCGTGAACCCCGCCTCCGCGGGCAGCGCCTCCAGCCGCGCCCGCCAATCCGGGTGCGCGCCGAGCGCCCGCGCCGCCGCGGCCGCCACCGCCCCCGCCGGGCGGGTGGCCAGCCACAAAAAACAGGGCGCCGGCGCGGCCGTGTGGTCCAGCGCATCCGCGCCGGCCGTCTCCGGCGTCAGCCCCAGCATCCGGCCGAGGTCGGCCGCCACAAAGGCGGGGCGGCACGCCTCCCCCTCCGCGCCGACGCGGGGCCATGTGACCGTCAGCCGCTCGGAGGGCAGCGTCAGGATGCCGTACAGGGCGTCGAATTCCTGGTCCATCCGCTCCTCCGGCCCCGGCGCCAGCGTCAGGCCGGCCGACACCAGCGAGGAACGGTCGTCGTCGTGGATCAGCCCGGCGGCGGACGCTGCGGACGGGATGTCCCGGTCGGTGGCCCCCAGCAAAATCACGCAGCGCAGTCCGCGCCGGCGGATGCGGTCCATGTCGCCGCACACCAGGTGGTCGAGCGACACCGGGATCGCGCCCACCCGGCTGCGGGAGAGGACGAGGCAGAAGAGCCCGGCAAAGTCGGCCAGGCCCATCGGTCTGTCGCCCAAAATCGCCACGCACTGCGCCAACGCGCCGGCGAGGATGTCCCACATCTGTTCGTACTCGGCGGCCACCTTGGCCATCCCGGCCCCGCGCAACGCCTCGCACCGCGCCCGCAGCCGCGCCGGCAAATCAATATTTTCCAAAAAATGGTAAACAGACAATGCCTGCTTTTGGGCGGTGCGGGCGGCGTCCGCCTCCGCGCGCAGCGTCTCCAGCGGCCCGGTGACGCGCCGGCGCAGCGCGTTGATCCCCGCCAACGCCTCGGCGTCTTTTTCCGTGGGCGCGGCCCCGTAGCCGCCGCCGGGCGGGAATGTCCAATCCGCGCGGCGCGTCCACGCGGCGCCCCGGATCCGGTGGGCCAGCACGTAATTTTCCAGCAGATCGCTCTCGTCCGGCGTCAGCCCAAAGAGACCGCTCTTCAGCATTTTAAACACGGCGTCGTAGGCGTACCCGCCGCACACGGCGTCGAGGGCCGCGGAGACAAAGCCCGGCAGGGGTCTATCCAGCACGCTGTCCACGCTGTCCAGGAAGATCGGAAGCTCGTAGAGACGCGCCACCGGCTCAAAGAGCGGCCGGTATTCCTCAAAATGGCGGGCGGTCACCGCGATGTCGCGGTAGCGGTAGCCGTGGTCCCGCACCAGTGTCCGCACGAGGGCGGCGGCGTGCACGCACTCGGCCCGCCGGTCGGGGCACGCCGCGAGCGTCACGCCGTCCGCCGGTCCCTGCAGGGGCGCCGGGTCCGGGGCCAGCAGGTGGCGCGCCAGATGGGCCAGCGCGGCCGCGCGGTACCGCGGCGCGCCTGTCAGCACGCGTTCCTGCACCGCCACACCGGCGCGCTGCGCCGCGCGCCGCAGCGCGGCCGCCGTCCGCCCGGCGACGGCGAAGCGCCCCTCGGCCGGCAGTGTCTCCGGCGTCCCGGTCAGCGAGACGGTCACGTCCCCGCGGGCCAGCAGTACGGACAACACTGCGTGTTCCTGCGCCGTAAAGCGGGTGAATCCGTCCACCGCCCACGCGGCGTTTTGCACATAGCGCGAGAGCGGCAGCGCGGCGCAGGCCAGGGTCAGGCGGTCCCTCGGGTCGCAGGCCGCGCCGGCGAGCACCGTCTCGTACGCGGTGAGCAGCAGGGAGAGGTCGCGGCACTTGTCCGCCAGGGGCGCCCCGACCGCACCGGCGGCCCGCGCCAGCTCCTCCGGCGCGATGCGATAGGTCTTGAGTTCGTCCACGGCGTCCAGCAGCGCGGCCAAAAAATCCGGTCTCTCGGCGAAGCGCCGCCACACGCGCAGCGTGTCCCCCACGGCCTGGGCGGCGAGCAGGAGCGAGAGCAGCCGACCGCCCTCGTCGAGCGCGGTCAGCCCCGCGCCGCCGGTCTCCGTGAGCACGCGGTCGGAGAGCCGACGGAAGGTGAGCACCTCGGCGTGCAGGGAGATAGACGCCCCGCCCATCCGGCACAGCAGTCGTTCGTTTTCGTGGGAGTACTGTTCGGGCACCAGCAGGTACTGCCGCCGCCCCGGTCCGGCGCGGCCGGTCAGCTCCGCCAGCAGCGTGTGGCTCTTGCCGCTGCCCGCGAGGCCCCAGACAATGGTAAGCACAGTCCTCCCAGCTCCTCTCCGTGAAAAGATCCACCCCCATTATAGCAAAAAAGGCCGCCGTGCGCGACCTTTTTGCCC
>JAITDM010000258.1 GCA_031282535.1 Oscillospiraceae bacterium | reverse complement strand
CGCGCCCACTCCGCCCTGGCGGAGGCCGGCGCGGAGGACTTCGACTTCGACGCGATCTTTCAGGACGCCGACTGGTTCCACTTCACGGGGATCACGCCGGCGCTCAGCCCGCAGGCGGCCGACCTGTGCGCTTACGCGTGCCGGGCCGCCCGGCGCCATGGCTGCACGGTGAGCTGCGATTTGAACTTCCGCAAAAATTTGTGGACCTCCGCCCAGGCGGAGCAGACGATGGGGCGGCTCATGGCCGACGTGGACGTCTGCATCGCCAACGAGGAGGACGCCGAGCGCGTGTTCGGCATCCGGGCGGAGGGCAGCGACGCGGCGGCGGGGCGCCTGACGCGGGACGGCTACCGCCAGGTGGCGGAGACGCTGGCCGCCCGTTTTGGTTTCAGTCTGGTGGCCGTCACGCTCAGGGGCAGCCTGTCCGCCAGCGACAACACCTGGTCCGGCATGATCTGGGAAAACGGGCAGATCCATTTCGCACCCGAATACACCGTACACATCGTGGACCGCGTCGGCGGCGGCGACAGCTTCTGCGCGGGGCTGATCCACGCGCGCCGGGCCGGCTGGCCGGCGGACGAGGCGCTGGCCTTCGCCGTGGCGGCCTCCTGCCTGAAACACACCATCCAGGGCGACGTCAACCGCGTCTCGGTGGAGGAGGTGCGGCGGCTGGCCGCCGGCGACGCCTCCGGGCGCGTACAGCGGTAAACCGCCGCGCCCGCGCCGCGCTCTCGCACAAGCGGGGCGCGGCGATTTGGGGCGCCTAAAATTTTCCATCTACGGGCGCCACCTCGGACGCATCTCCTTGTTTTTGGCTACTGTGACCAAATGTTATCTCCATCTTATCCCAACCGTGTGTATGGTTACACAAAAGTGCGTACTTTACATTCTCAAAAATGTGTAATAAGATAATTTTGCGATCAGATTGTTTGGCTATTTTGATGGTCAAGCAACTGTCAACTGTTGCACGAGGGGGTCTGACGGGTTGGAGACCTACAGAATTGAGATGGAGGGCGTCGTCAAGAGCTTTGGGGGCATCCACGCGCTCAAGGGCGTCACGTTCCGGGCCAAGGCGGGGGAGATCCACGCGCTGGTCGGCGAAAACGGAGCGGGCAAATCCACGCTGATGAAGATTCTGGCCGGCGCGTACCAGAAAAACGCCGGCGTCATCCGGATCGACGGGAAAGAAGTGGACATCTCGACGCCCAAACGCGGCCGCGAGCTCGGCATCGGAATCGTATATCAGGAATTTGAACTGGCGCCCGACATCACGGTCGCCGAGAACATCTTCCTCGACAGACTCTCGCACTCCTTCGGCCTCGTGAACTGGAAGGAGATCAACCGGAAGACGAAGGAGATCATCGACGGCCTTGGCTTTCACATCAGCCCCCAGGCGGTCACGGGGGACCTGCCGGTGGCCTCCCAGCAGATCGTCGAGATCGCGAAGGCCCTGGCCTTTCACGCGAAGATCCTGATCCTCGACGAGCCGACGGCCGTCCTCAGCGACAACGAGGTCGTCAAGTTGTTCGAGACCCTGATGAAGCTAAAGAGCGCGGGCGTCTGCATCATCTACATCTCCCACCGCATGCAGGAGATCTTCCAGATCGCGGACACGATCACCACACTGCGGGACGGGATGGTCACGGGTTCGATGCCCCGGGAGGGCGCGCAGACGGACGACATCATCGAGCTCATGATCGGCGGGCGGCTCGGCGCCATGTTCCCCAAGCGCGACGTGACGCTTGGGGAGGAGGTGCTCCGCGTGGAGAACCTCTCGGGCCCGCCCCAATTCTCCGACGTGTCGTTTTCGCTGCGGCGGGGCGAGGTGCTCGGCCTCGCGGGCCTCGTCGGCAGCGGGCGCACGGAGGTGCTGCGGGCCATCTTTGGGGGCGACGGCCGGCAGAGCGGACAGGTCTGGCTGCGCGGGCAGGCCGTCCACGTCCGGTCGCCGCACACGGGGGTGCGGCACGGCATCGCGCTGGTGCCGGAGAACCGGAAGGACCAGGGGCTTGTCATCGACAAGCCGATCAGCGAAAACATGACGATGGCCGCCCTCCGCAAGGTCCTCGGCGCGCTGGGGGTGATCCTGTTCCAGAAGGAAGACGCCATCGCCAAAGATCTCTGCGGGCGGCTGTCCGTCAAGGCGGGCGACGTCCGCGACAGCGTGGGCAGCCTCAGTGGCGGCAACCAGCAGAAAGTCGTGCTGGCCAAATGGTTCAACACGCAGTGCGACGTCATCCTGCTGGACGAGCCCACCCGGGGCGTGGACGTCGGCGCGAAGACGGAGATCTACCGGCTGATCAACGAGTTTGCCGCCCACGGGCTGGGCGTTGTGTTCGTCTCTTCCGAGATGCCGGAGATCATCGGCATGTGCGACCGCGCGCTCGTCATGGCGAAGGGCGCCGTGATGGGACAACTCAAAAAAGAAGACCTGAGCGAAGCCAATATCCTGCGGCTGGCTGTGGGTGGTGGGGTGCGATGATGAACAGAGAGACAAAAGGGCCCGGTGCGGGCGAAAGACGCGGCGGCGCGGCGTTTATATCCAAATTTCATCTGCGAAAAATGATTCCGGTCATCACGCTTACGCTGCTGCTCAGCGTCTCCGTCATGCTCTCCTCCTCGTTTCTGACGCCGATGAACATCTTCAACCTGCTGCGGCAGAACGCCGGCCTGGCCATCGTGTCGATGGGGATGCTGATGGTGATCCTGACCGGAGGCATCGATCTCTCGGTGGGTTCGATGGTGGCGCTGGGCGCGGTGCTCGTGGCCACCTTCAGCACGACCATGGGCCTGCCCGTGCTGCTGTCGCTCGTGCTGACGACCGCGCTCCTCATGGTGCTCGGCGCGTGCGCGGCTTACTTTGTGTCGTTTCGGCGCATGGCGCCCTTCGTCGTGACGCTGGCCGTCATGACCATCGCCCGGGGCCTCGCCTTCATGATCTCCCAGGGCAAACCCATCAACCTGAAACCGACCAACCCGCTGATCCGGTTCGGCAAAGGGAGCTTTTTGAACCTCCCGCAGACACAGGCGCAGCAGACCTTTTTCGCCGTGCCCTACCCCGTCTGGGCGGCGCTGGCCGTCTTCGCCGTCGTCATGCTCGTGCTGCGCTACACCTCCTTTGGCCGCCTGATCCGGGCGACGGGCAGCAACGAGTCGGCCGTGCGCCTCTCCGGCATCCGCGTGGGCGCGTACAAGTTCTCCGTCTACGTCATCTCCGCCGGCCTCTGCGCCCTCGGCGGCGTGATCAGCGCCTCCCGGGCCGCGGTCGGGTCCGCCCAGTTCGGCGAGGGGCTGGAGCTCGACGCCATCGCGGCCGTCGTCATCGGCGGCGCCAGCCTGACCGGCGGCTCCGGCACCGCCCTCAACACCCTGATGGGCGTGCTGATTTTGGGCCTCATCGGAAACATCATGAACCTGATGAACATCCCCTCGTACCCCCAGCAGATCATCAAGGGCGCCATCATCATTCTGGCCGCGCTGCTGCAAAGCGGCAAACGGAAAGACTCTCTGTAATCTTGTCCCTTGCACACTTCCACGGGTATTGGAGTGCCTGCGCACTCATACCATACACATTTTTAGGAGGGTTAATCATGAAGAAAACCACGCTGCTCGCACTCGCGCTCGCCGCCGTCATGCTGCTCGGTCTGCTGACCGGCTGCGGCGGCGACACCCAAGCCCCCGACGGCGGGGACCAACAGGCCGGCGGCCCGGCCATCTCCGGCGACCTGAAGATCGGTCTGTCGATGCAGACGATGGGATCCCCCTACTTTGTCGCGCAGAGCAACGCCTTTGAGGCCGCCTGTCAGGCACAGGGCATCAGCGTCGTCTCCGTCGACGCAAACGGCGACATGACCAAACAGCAGGCCGACATCGAGGACCTCGTCGCCCAGGGGTGCAACGCCATCGTCATCAACCCAGCGGACGCCCAGGGCGCCGTGGCCGTCGCCAACAGCGTGATGGAACAGGGCATCCCCGTGTTCATCATGGACAACTCCATCGACCCCAGCGCACAATACGTCTCTATGATCCAGTCGAACAACTTTGCCATCGGAACACTGGTGGGCGAATGGCTCGCGCGGAAATTCGGCAATGAGGAGATCCGCATCGGCATGCTGAGCGGCAACGAGGGCAACCTGCTGGGCGTCGACCGCCGCATCGGCGTGGTCAAGGGCATTGTCGAAGCCCAGCTCGCCTCCTCCAACCGGACCAACTTCCGCTTCCTGACCCAGGGCTGGGGCGGTTGGAACCAGGAGGACGGCCTGGCCGCCGCCGAATCGATGCTCACCGCCGCGCCGGACATCAACGTCATCGTGGCAGAAAATGACAGCATGGGTCTCGGCGCCGTCATCGCGCTGGAGAACGCCGGCCGGAACGACGTGGTCGTCGTGGGGATCGACGGGCAGAAGGAAGCGCTGGCGCTTGTGCAGAGCGGCCAGTACGGCGCCTCCGGCCTGAACGACCCGGTGGGCGTCGCCAACCTCACGCTGGACACCATCCTCCGCTACAAAAACGGCGACAACAACATCCCGAAACTGATCAACACGGAGCCCGCCGTCATCACCTCCGACAACGTGGCGCAGTACTACGATCCGAACAGCGACTTCTAAACAGCGACTTCTGATTGATCCGTCCTCTTCGGGCCTCTTCCGGCCTCGACGCTCTCGACGCATGTTTCCCCGCCCCGGGGGCGGGGAAACATGCCCCCCTTTTGGCGCCGCCTTCCTAACGTGGGTTGCACCTGCAACCCACAACCCAAATTCTTATTTTTTGCTGCCGCTTCGCGGCGGCAAGGCAATAAAGAAGTGAGAAGGAAATAATTTCCAGCCCTGTCCGGATCCCGCGCGCCGGACCAAAAGAGGCTGACTGCGAGGGAAGATACGTGAAAATGTTTATTGGGGGACAACGTGCAGACGCCAGCGACGGAAAGACCCACGTTGTCTTGAATTCAGCCACCGGAGTCCCGCTGGACACCATCCCGGCGGCCACTGTCTCCGACATTGAGAGGGCCATCGACATCGCGCAGGAGGGAAAGCTCAGGTGGGCCGCCACGCCTCAATATGAGCGTTCACGCATCTTGCAGCGCTGTGCCGATCTCATTGAGGAGAGACAGGAGGAGCTGGCGACGCTGCTGTCCACGGACATGGGCAAGATCATCCGTGAGTCCCGGCCGGAGATCCGCTGTTCGGCGCAGATCTTCCGTGGATTTGCGGAGCAGGCCAACCACCTCTACGGAAAGACGATGCCGGACTACCAGTACGGCTCGGAGAAGGATCTGATCTTCACGACGCACCAGCCGCTGGGCGTCGTGGCCTGCATCTCACCTTTCAACTACCCCGCGGAGCTCTGCTCCCACAAGATGGCCTCTTCGCTGGCGGCCGGCAACGCCGTGATCGTCAAGCCGGCCACAGACAACCCGCTGGTCATCCTGGCGCTTGTCGAGCTCTGTCTGGAGGCGGGCGTCCCGGGCGACGTACTGCAGTGTGTCACCGGCTCGGGCGCGCTCATTGGGGACCACCTGTCGAAACACCCGCGCATCGACGCGATCACGCTGACCGGCAGCACGGAGGTGGGTCTCTCCGTGGCGAAAGCCGCGGCCGGCACCCTAAAGCGCGTCTTTTTGGAACTGGGCGGCAACGACCCCTTCATCGTGTACGAGGACGCGGATATGGACCTGGCCGTAGAAGAGGCCGTGCGCGGGCGCGTACAGAACGCGGGGCAGACCTGCTGCGCGCCCAAGCGTTTCATCGTACAAAACTCGGTGCGGGCGGCCTTTGTAGAGAGCGCCCGCGCGCGCCTCCAGCAGGTCCGGCGCGGCAGCCCGCTGGACGAAAACACGGACCTCGGCGCGCTGATCAGCGCGCGGGCCGCCCGGGGTGTCGAGGAACAGGTACAGCACACCGTGGCCCAGGGCGCCAGACTGATCTGCGGGGGGCATGTCTTCGACAACGCCTACTTTGAACCCACCCTGTTGGACGATGTGACGCTGCGAATGGACATCGCGCGCGACATGGAGGTCTTTGGCCCCGTGATGCCCGTCATCGGGTTCGACACGATGCAGGAAGCCATCGACATCGCGAACGCCACCTGTTTCGGCCTCCAGGGCGGCGTGATGACGCGCGACAACAAAAAGGCCTTCCAAACCGCCGCGGCCCTGGCGTGCGGCGGCGTATGCATCAACGCGTCCGGCAATTTCCGCAACGTGGACCAGCCGTTCGGCGGCTGGAAGATGAGCGGACTGGGCCGGGAGGGCATCAGCGTGACGCTGAAAGAACTCACGCAGGAGAAGTCCTTCATCTTAAAGGGCGTCCTCGCCTGAAGACGCCGCCCGTTTTTAGGTGCTTTGACATACTTACGAAAAGGGAAAGGCGTGGCAGAAGTGAGATCTATTTGCAAGAGGAGGTTGGCCGTATCGTCGACGAACAGCGGGTT
>JAITDM010000141.1 GCA_031282535.1 Oscillospiraceae bacterium | reverse complement strand
CTCGGGTATCTTCCGCGACGTCTTCCTCTACGCAAAAGAAAAAGTGGAACTGCGCGATTTCTTTGTCACAACGGACTTCGACAGCTTCTATGAAAACGCGAACCTCAACCTGGAGATTTCGCTTCGCAATTTCTCAAATTCGAGAAGCGGCAACCACGTTGTGGAGGCGACGCTGCTGAACATGGACGACACCCCGGTGTGGACGGCGCCGCTGCGGATTTTGGCCCCTCTGGCCGCGGCGGGCGACGCCGGCCCGGCGCAGGTGACGGTGAAAGGGAGCAAATGGGTGGAGGCGCCTAAGAAGTGGTTTGCCGACACGCCGAACCTTTACAAACTGCTGATCGAGCTGAAGGCCCCCGACGGCCGCGTGATTGAGACCGCCGTCCAGCGGATCGGCTTCAGGGAGATCAACAAGGCCGTCTTCAACGACGCGGGTCAGGAGATCCTGCAGATCAACGGGAAGCGGATCGTCCTGCGCGGCACCAACCGGCACGAGACCAGCATGGAAAACGGCCGCGCCGTCACCCCGGACGAGATCATCCGGGACCTGTTTCTCATGAAGCAGTACAACATCAACGCGATCCGCACCTCCCACTACCCCAACAACGTGCTGACATACGCGCTGGCGGACGAGCTCGGCTTCTACGTGTGCGACGAGGCCAACATCGAGTCGCACCAAGGCGCGACGAGCGGGGACATCCCGTCCGGGCTGCCCATCTGGACGAATTCCGTGGTGGACCGCATGAAGAGCATGGTGGAGCGCGACAAAAACGCCACCTGCGTGATCATCTGGTCCCTCGGCAACGAGGCGACGTATAAGACATACGACCTGAACAACAACTACACGATGTACGTGGGGCGCAACTGGATCGTCGGACGCGACCGCACCCGCGTGATCAAGTACGAGCGCGACAACCGCGACGCGCTGGTCGACATCCAGAGCGTGCAGTATCCGTCGATCAGCTACATACCGTCCTACGCCAAGAACACCGCGAACAAAAAGCCGCTCATCATGTCCGAGTATGAGCACTCCATGGGCAACGCGATGGGAAGCTTTACGGAGTACTGGGACGAGTTCCGCACCTATCCGAACGCGCAGGGCGGCTTCATCTGGGACTTCGTCGACCAGTCCATCTGGATGCCGACCGCCGGCGTGCGGGAGATCTACACGACAGACGACATCACCGGCGTGGAGGGGTCGATCACCGGTACGCTGGAGACGGGACGCGGCGGCACGCAGGCCCTGAAGGGCACGGCGACCTACCCGGTCAACAGCAAGTTGAACGCCGCCTCCAACAAGATCACGATCGAGGCGTGGGTCAACCCTGCCCCCACCGGTTCAGCAAACGGGGACATCGTCTCCAAGGGCGACAGCGGCCTCACGCTGAAGGGCGGCAGCGAGCAGATCGAGTTCTTTGTGGACGGCTACGGCTCCGGGTCAGCCAAATACAAGTTCGACCCGGACAGCTGGTTCGACGGCACCTGGAAGCAGCTTGTCGCCGTGTACGACGGCACGCAGGCGACCGCGTCGCGCTACAAACTCTACATCAACGGTGAAAATGTGGCGACGGCCTCGCGCAGCTCGGCTCCGACGGCCGACAGCTCTTCCAGTGCGACCACGTATCCGCTCAGCATCGGGTACAACCCGCAGTACGCGGGGCGCAATTTCAACGGCCTGATCGACGCGGTCCACATCTACAAAACCGCGCTGACCGCGGACCAGATCAAGGACCTGACGCGCACCGCCGGCGACGCGAACGTCGTGTACTGGAACGACTTCGGGACGAGCAACATCCGGATCTTCCAGCCGGAATACGACGAGGCGACCTACAACGCCTACGGCGGCGACTGGGGCGAGACGGTCACCGACAACAGCTTCTGCGGCAACGGCATCTTCTTCGCGAACCGCGACCCGAAGCCGGTGACGCAGGAGGTCAAAAAGGCCCACCAGGAGGTCTGGTTCGAGGCCGCCAACCTGGCCAAGGGCGAGGTGAAGATCACCAACGAGTTCCTGAACACCCCGCTGAGCCGCTACGACCACACTTGGGTCATCAAAGAGGACGACAAAGTGGTGTCGTCCGGCACTTTGAACCTGGATGTGGCGCCGCTGGCCAGCACGGTGGTGAAGATCGACACCGGCAGCCTGGACGTAAAACCGGGCGCGGAATACTTCCTCGAGTTCACGTCGGCGCTGAAAGAGGACGAGGTGTGGGCCAAGGCGGGGCACGTGATCGCGTCCGCCCAGTTCAAACTCCCGATCGGCGCGCAGGACGAGACCTTTGCCCTCGACCCGGAGACGGTCCCCGCGTTTACCGGTGTGGAGGAGAGCGACACCGAGCTGATCGCCAAGGGCGAGAAGTTCCAGATCACCTTTGACAAGGCCAAGGCCGAGATCACAAGCTTTGTGTCCAACGGGAAGGAACTGCTGCAGCGCGGCCCGTTTGTCGACCCGTGGCGCGCCCCCGGCGACAACGACACGGGTTATGACACAAACTACAAAAACGCGTGGGCGAGCGCGCGCATCGACGGGCTGCGTGTCAGGCGGAGCGGGAACACCATCAACATCGAGGTGAATTCCACGCTCACGAAGGCCCGCAACGCGCAGAACGTCACGCGGTACACGATCTACGGGACCGGCGACGTCGTCGTGAACAACGTGCTCTACCCGGGCTCGGGCTCCTCGCTCCTGCTGCGGGTCGGCATGAAGATGTATCTGGCGGAGACCCTGCGCAACATGGAGTACTACGGCCGCGGGCCGCTGGAGAACTACTCCGACCGCAACGTGGGCAGCCCCGTCGGCGTCTACGCGGGCCGGACGGAGGACCAGTACACACCCTACCTGCGCCCGCAGTTCTTCGGCAACCGCACGGACGTCCGTTGGATCTCGGTGACGGACGACGAGGGCGCCGGGCTGTTGGTGACGGCCCGCGACCTGATCAGCGCGGGGGCCAGCAACTACGATGAGAAGGATTTCGAAGGCCTGCGGCACATGTATCTCGCGCCGAAGAGCCCCTACGCCATCTTGAACATCGACTACGCGCAGGCCGGCGTCGGCAGCGCGGCATGCGGACCGGCCACGCTGGCCAAGTACCAGCTCCCGGGCTCCGGTTCGTACGAATACACCTACCGGCTCACCCCGATCGGCCCCGCAGACACCACGGACGCCAAGATGGCCGAGAGCAAACGCCTCTTTGACGTGGTGCGCGAGGAGATCAGCGCCATCTATGTCAACGGGAAACCCCTGAGCGGCTTTGACGCCAGTGTGACCGCGTATACGCACCGCATCCTCAAGAGCGGCACCGCCGAGACCCCGGTCGTCACCGTGTCGGCGCCCTCGACCGTGTCGGTCGCAGTGACGCAGCCCGAGGGCCCGGAGGGGACGGCCACGGTGAAAGCCACCGTCGACGGGGAGACGAAGACCTATACCATCACCTTCCAGCAGGTCGATCAGATCTACGCGAGCGACATCCCGTGGCTGCGGGCGGAGACCGAATGGGACGTCATCCGCCGGGATCAGAAGACGGAAGGCACAGCCAAGATCACCATCACGATGCCGGGCGGCGCCAACCAGGTCTTCGACAAGGGCATCGGCGCCCACGCCTATTCCGAGGTGCTGATCGACGTCGAGAATCTGGACGCCGATCTGTTTGAAGCCTGGGTGGGTGTGGACGTGTATCAGAAATCTCCCAACGCCGACCTGGAGTTCCTTGTGTATGTGGACGATGTCCTGGCCTTCCAGAGCGGCATCATGAAATATCTCACGCCGGCCAAGCGGGTGCAGGTCCCCGTGACCGGAGCCAAGCGCCTCCTGCTGGTGACGACCCTGGGCAGCGACAACCGCAACGCCAACGACCACGCCGACTGGGCCGACGCGAAATTTACGAAGTTCACGCCCACGGAGATCTCCGCGATCCGGTTTGACGGAGAGAGCGGGACCGTCTCCGAGGGGAGCGAATTCCCCCTGCGCGCCGTGAGCGTCTGCGACGACGGCACAGAGGCGCTGCTGCCCGTGACGTGGACAATCCTCACAGAGGAGGAGACGCCCGCGCTGGCGCTTCAGGAGGACGGCAACCCCGCCGTGTTCAGGGCGCTGCGTCCCGGGCAGGTACAGGTGAGGGCCGCATCCGTGATGGATCCCGCCGTGTTTGCGGTGTACACGGTGACGGTCGAGGCGGAGGAGGCCGCAGCGCCGGACGACGCGGCGACGGGCATCCAAGCCAGCCTGGGCAGCCTGATCCTGCGCACCGGCGAGTCCTATCAGCTCCGCGCGCGCGTGCTTCCGCTTTACGCCGCGAACCGGGGGTACACCTGGACCCGGACGGAGGGGAACAACGTCACGTTCACCGAGAACGAGGACGGCAGTCTCACGGTGTACGCCCAAAGCGAGGGCACGTCCGTGTTCACGGTCACGTCGGATGAGGGCGGTTTCACCGATCGGTGCGTCGTCACGGTGGTCAGCGGCCTCAGCGCGTCGGCCGCCGTGTCGGAGGCGGACGAGGACATCGTCGTCGACGTCACGATCCGGCAGAGTGATCCGGATCCGGTGGCGCTCCGGTCTATCGTCGCCCTGTACGGCGAAGACGGGCGGCTGCTGGCGGTGGACACCCGTGTGTGCGACGCCCTCGGGCAGGACACCCTCACCTTCCGCTTCGACGCCCTCGATTTTTACACGGTGAAGGTCTTCACCTGGGCGCAGGAAGACCAGGCGCCGCTCCTGCCGGACGTCACGGCGGAGCGCATAGGGACGAATGCCTTCTGATTGCATATCTATAACGCGCGACAGGGCCCCGAAGCGAATGCTTCGGGGCCCTGTCGCTATGGCGCCTAAATTGACGGAAAGAAAGCAAAAAGAACAGAGAAAGTTTTCCAAACGTGAAAACGTATACCTTTTGGTTGGCAGAAAAGTACACAACAACTACACCCATGATATTATAAACTATCGTCAAAGTCAATAGTCTACGACAAAATATTTTTGTTGATTCCATCCAGGAACCGGAATGCAAACCCGGCGCAAAGAATGATGCCGAAAAGGTATACTTTATCGAAAAGAAAAAATTACAACCCATACGACATACCGCGACGACCGATGCGAGGGGTGTAGACATTTGTGAGGTCAAGAGAGATAAAATTTGTAGAAAAGAGAGATAAATTCTTATTGACCCTGTAGAAAAAAGGCTATATAATAGTGAAAAATCAGGGAAGAATCGTTCCCACAGCGTATGCGGGCGCGCTCCTGTATGCACACAGAGTGCTTGGAGACACAGGGAAACGGAAGCGTAAAAGGGGGGAAGGACAGCTGCCGGAGGGGGTCCGGCGGAGGGGACGGAGCGACAGCGTTGCCGCTTCGCGGCGACAAGGAACTAAAAACGAAGAGAGAAGAGGGAGTAGACATGTCCGGAAAGAACAAACGGATCGCTTTGGTGATGGCCATCTGCATGCTGGTGTCGATGTTCCAGATCGCGCCGGTGGTGGCCAAGGCGCAGGCGCCTTACGGCGAGGGACGGGAGATCATCGACTTCAACGACGGGTGGCAGTTCTACCTGGCGACGCGGACGCCGACGGCGGCGGAGGGCGGTTTCGCGGCGAACGGACTGGCGGACGCCGGGGGCGTGACGACGGCGGAGGTGATCTCGCCGGCGTACGACGACAGCGCATGGCGCACGGTGAACGTGCCGCACGACTTCAGCATCG
>JAITDM010000104.1 GCA_031282535.1 Oscillospiraceae bacterium | reverse complement strand
GTATGGGGACGGGCATGTCCACCTCACCTCCCGGCAGGGGGTGGAGATCCCCTTCATCCGGTTGGACGACGTGGAAGAAGTCAAGGCGGCGCTCGCGGCCGGCGGCGTGAACACCGGGGTGTGCGGCCCCAGGGTCCGCACGGTGACCGCCTGTCAGGGCGGCGCGGTCTGCCCCTCGGGGTGCATCGACACCTACCCGCTGGCCCTGCAAATCTCCGACCGCTATTTCGGGCGCGTGCTGCCCCACAAGTTCAAATTTGGGATCACCGGCTGCATGAACAACTGCCTGAAGGCCGAGGAAAACGACCTGGGCGTCAAGGGCGGCTGCACCGTCCGGTGGATCCCGGACGCCTGCACCCTCTGCGGCGTGTGCGTCAAGGCCTGCCGCGCGGGGGCCCTCGCCCAAACCGACAGCGCCATTGTGCTGTCGGAGCCGCTGTGCAACCACTGCGGGCGCTGCGTCAAAGCTTGTCCCTTCGACGCGTGGCAGGGCGAACCCGGCTACTTGCTCTCCTTCGGCGGCACCTTCGGCAACCTGATCGCCGAGGGCAAACAGACCCTGCCCATCATTCGGGACAAAGAGGTGCTCTTCCGCGTGGCGGACGCGGCGCTGGCTTTTTTTGACGCACACGCCCGCCCCGGCGAGCGGTTCCGCGTGGCGATCGAGCGGGCGGGCTGGGATCGGTTTCGAACCGCGATGGAGGAGGCGTACAATGACGACGGATTTTCACATTGACGGGACCGTGGACATCACCGACGTGGTGTGTCCGGTGACATTTGTCAAAGCCAAGGTGGCGCTGGAGGAATTGGAGGAGGGACAGATCCTCTCCATCCGCATGAACGACGGCGAACCGGTGCAAAACGTGCCCCGCAGCCTCAAGGAGGAGGGCCACCAGGTCCTCAAGCTCATCGACGGCGGCGACGGCACGTACAGTCTGATTGTCCGGAAGGCGGGCGATTAGTACCTGATTGCCGCAAAGCGGCAATCAAAACAAGAACTTGGGTTGTGGGTTGCAGGCGCAACCCACAACAGAGGGGGGATCGGTGTGACACTGACCGTGGCGGGCCAGCCGAAGGAATACGACGCCGGCTTGACCGTATCGAAGCTGATCGAGCTGGAACAGGTGGAAACCCCGATGTATGTCACCGTGTCGGTGAACGACGCGTTCATTCCGAGCGACTCATTTGAAACCGCCGCGCTGCACGACGGGGACAGCGTGGAATTTTTGTACTTTATGGGGGGCGGCGCGTGCGATGGCGTTTACCAATGAACAGCTGGAGCGGTATTCTCGTCACATCATCCTGAGCGAGGTGGGTGTGAAGGGGCAGAAAAAATTGCTTAACGCCAAGGTTCTGATCATCGGCGCCGGGGGGCTCGGCGCGCCCGCCGCGCTGTACCTGGCGGCGGCGGGCGTGGGCGTCGTCGGCATCGCGGACGCGGACGTGGTGGATCTGTCCAACCTCCAGCGGCAGGTCATCCACACGACGCCGGACGTGGGCAAGGCCAAGGTGCAGTCGGCCCGGGAGACCATGGAGGCCATCAATCCGGACATTGAGGTCCGCGCGCACCGCACCTTCGTGTCGGCGGACAACATCATGGAGCTCATCGCCGACTACGACTTCATCCTGGACGGCACCGACAACTTCCCCGCCAGGTTTCTGATCAACGACGCCTGCGTATTGGCGGGCAAACCGTTTTCGCACGCGGGCATCATCCGTTTCAAGGGCCAGCTCATGACCTATGTGCCGGGCCGGGGCCCCTGTTACCGCTGCGTGTTCCGGGAACCGCCGCCACCGGACGCGGTGCCCACCTGCCGTCAGGCGGGCGTCATCGGCGCGATGGGCGGCGTCATTGGCAGTTTGCAGGCCATGGAGGCGGTGAAGTTCCTCATCGGCCGGGGCGATCTGCTCACCGGGGCGCTGCTCACCTACGACGCGCTGCGGATGGACTTTCGCAAGATCAAACTGCCTCACCGGGACAGCTGCGCCGTCTGCGGCGCCCATCCCACCATATTGAAACCTTTCGACTATGAGCAGGCGGGGTGTGAGGTCAAATCATGACGATACGGATTCGCCAGGCGGACTGCGACGCGATGGCCGCCCACGCGCGGGCGGCCCTGCCCAACGAGGCCTGCGGCCTGATCGCGGGGCGGCAGGACGGCGCGCTGCAATACATTGAAAAGGTGTACCTGCTCACAAACACCGACCAGAGCCGGACACATTTTTCGATCGACCCCCGGGAGCATCTCGCGGCGGTCAAAGACATGCGCGCGCACGGCCTTTCGCCGCTGGGGAATTTTCATTCCCACCCGGAAACCCCGGCCAGGCCGTCACAGGAGGACATCCGTCTGGCCCATGACCCCAAGGCGACTTACCTGATCCTCTCCCTGGCCGAAAGCCCCCCGGTGCTTCACGCGTTTCACATTGAAAACGCAGCGGCTTCACCGCTGCGTTTGGAGATCTCCCCCTATACTGACGAACGATGAGATTTGCAGAATTCGGCGCATTCGGGAGCGACTCTGTTTCAATTGGGGCTTGCGTGACTATGTTGCACGAAACCTCCGTAGGGGACGCCGCCCTCGGCGTCCCGCGTTTTACACCACACGGGAATATGGCAAACGCGCCTGCGAGAAGATTCCGAATGCAAATCCCAACGTATTCACGGCGGGACGCCGAAGGCGGCGTCCCCTACGACGTTGATGCCGGCAAATCGTAACGCCCGCAAGTATAAC